>NZ_JADPLO010000001.1:0-240664 GCF_015667765.1 Bacteroides sp. 1001302B_160321_D4
TGGGAGAGTTGAACGAAAAAATCAAGAGAAAAGCTCACGTAAAGCAAAGCTTTTCTCTTGATTTTTTAGAAAGAGGAACATTTACTGAATATCCCTAAATAAATGTTTTTTGGCTACTAAGTATGTTTTATCGGAAATTGCTACTTTTGTATCGTAAAATAAAACAGACTGCTAAATGAAAACAAGATGTTGTTGTTCTAAACGCTATTTATTGGTGTTCTCTATTTTACTTGTCAGCGTAGGTAGCATTTTTATGTCTGTCTCTCTTTCTTCCTGTTCCTCTCCTTCAGTGAAGAATCAATTGTTATTATGCGCTGATTCATTAATGGAGACATATCCAGATAGTGCTTTGTCTATTTTGGAATCAATTACTTATCCACAGAAGATGCCACGTGCTGACCGGGCGCTTTATGCGCTACTGCTCACACAGGCACGGCATAAAAACTATATTGCTTTAGAGGATGATTCGTTGATAAAAACGGCTGTTGACTATTATGGCGATAAGAAGAAAAGTCTGCGTGCTGCAAAGGCTCATTATTACTGGGGAGCTATTTATAGCGAGAAAGGATATGCCTCATTTGCCGTCGAAGAATATCTGACGGCAATTCGATTGATGCCTGTTAGGAATGAATTCTTAGCAATGATTTATGATAATCTTGCAGAATGTTATGAAGAGGATCGTTTGTACAATGTAGCAATAGAAAACTATCGTGCGGCTTATCAGATATTGAAAGGCAAAGATGAACAGACATATCCGATGAGAGGGATTGCGCGTGTGTTTTTATTGCAAAATGAAAAGGATAGTGCATTATATTATTATCAACAAGCTCTTGATTGTGCATTGGCAGATCAAGATTCTAGTTTGATAGGAGCTCTTTATCACGATTTAGCTATGGTTTATAGTGAGAAAAAGGATTATATTCAAGCAGATAAATTTGTGTCGAAAGCAATTCTATTACAGGGGCAGGATGCTATTAATACTTGTTTGTCAAAGGCTCAAATTATGTTGAATCTGAATAAACTAGATTCTGCCAGTTATTTTTTTAGTAAGAACATGGATGAGCTTGATATTTATGGAAAGGCCGTTTGTTATGATGGTATGTATCAGATAGCGAAGAGAAAGGGAGAGTGGAAAACTGCAACAGAGAATATGGATGCTTATAAGATACTTTATGATTCTATGCAGATTATGACTGATAATGAGGAGCTAAACCGCCTTATGGATAAACATCAACTGGAAGAGCATAAAAGATTATTGTCAGAGCATACTAGAACGCTAATTTTTAGTTTGATTACTGCATTTTCTTCTTTAATGATTATATGTGTTTTCTGTTTTATGTGGAACGACAGAAAAAGGAAAAAGCATTATATAGCTCTACAGCATGAATTGACCCAAAAACGAGTGGATACTATGCTGTTAAAAGAAGAAGAGCTTTCTGAATCTAATAAGGAACATATAGATAAGAAAAGATCGGAATTGACCGAACAACAGATTCAATTATGTATATCAGTACTTAAAACAACTGATTGCTACGATCAATTGGAAGCGTTGGAGAGAGCAACTCCTAAACAGTTATTGGTGATGCGTAGCTTGAGGAAGGAAATACGTTCTGATATTTCTAATGCATTTGTTGATGTGATGATGAACTTAAAAGAACGTTATCCTGCTTTAACTGGTGATGATGTGTTTTTTTGTGTTCTTTCATTACTTTGTTGCTCAAAAACTGTTGTAATGGAGTTAATGGATGCCACATCAGATGCTCTTAAAACACGTAAAAATCGCATAAAGAATAAAATGGATGCACAAATTTTTGAGCGTGTGTTTGGTGTTGATAATCAGTGAGATGTGATACGAACTTTTTGCTTGTTTTATTTTTTAATGAATGTCTGTTACCATTGTTACCACATAATAATCGTTTCTTTTGCTTCATCTGTGTATTTTTGAAGCGAAATTTTAAACCCATTTATTATGAAAGCTAAATTCTTACCTTTTTTATTGTTGGCTGTTTTACTTCAAGTGAGTACGTTTTCCTTTGCAGATGAAATGATATCTGCGCGTGAAATCAGATTGAAAAATAAAACTAAGGTACAACATCGGTCTATTCCTGTTACTCCTGAAGCTTTTATTGAAAACTCATTATTGTCTATTGATCTTCTTTCTACTGTTCCTGTTGTGACTGTTATTATAAAAGATGCAGAAACAGAAGAAGTTGTTTATACTTCTACTGATTTAAATGTAAATAAGGTTTATGTCGATCTTGCTGGTGAGGAAAAAGGTAAATATATCTTGGAAATACAGCTTTCGGAGGAGGCCTTTACCGGAGATTTTGAATTAGAATAAATCTTTGAAATATATATTATTTGCAACTAACATAATGATGATATACCTAAATCATTAACTGATGAAGCCCCGCTGTTGAAATATATGGCGCATTGCTGAAATGGCGATTAGATGACCGAAAGGGGAAAGATCGGTAAATTCTATCCGTGGGCTTAATAAACCTTGTGAAAGGCGCATAAAGGTATATTGAAACGTAGAATTAAAATCACTTTTTTAAATTGTATGCTGAATACTACTGGTAGGGTGTTCGAATGATTTTATGATTCGAATAATAAAGTTCATTCAGCAACAATTTGATACACCTGTTAGTAGATGAGAAATCTGTGATAGATGTATTCTCTGTGAGAAAGGTTCTTGGACTTCTGGATAAGGAGTCCAAGATTTTTTTATAGGGATAGATAAATGTAGAGATAAAAATGATCTCTGATTAAGTTGAATGTGAATAACGGAATTTTTTCGTAATTTTGCCTTCTCGATATAATAATGGATAGTGATGAAGATGAATCAGATAAATTCCGTATGTGTATATAGTGCTTCCAGTACCAAGATAGACGCTGTTTACTTCCAAGCAGCCGATACTCTCGGCCGTTTGCTTGCCGAACACCGTATTCGTTTGATAAATGGAGCCGGAAGTATTGGCCTGATGCGTTCTATGGCAGATGCTGTATTGAAAAATGGTGGTGAGGTGACAGGTGTGATTCCTCGTTTTATGGTAGAGCAAAACTGGCATCATACGGGATTGACAGAACTGATTGAAGTAGAATCCATGCACGAACGCAAGCGGAAGATGGCAGATTTGAGCGATGGCATTATTGCTTTGCCCGGTGGATGCGGTACCCTTGAAGAGCTGCTGGAGATTATTACCTGGAAACAATTGGGATTATATCTCAATCCGATTGTAATCCTCAATATAAACGGATTCTTCGATCCACTCCTCGAAATGCTTGAAAAGGCTATTGATGAGAACTTTATGCGCCGGCAGCATGGTGATATATGGAAAGTGGCGCAGACGCCGGAAGAAGCGGTTCAATTGCTTTATGAAACTCCTGTATGGGACATTTCCATTCGTAAATTTGCGGCGATATGATAGGCGATATATTAAGTTCCCGAAGTGCGGATACGCTGTCCCTTCTTCGGCAGAACCAGACTAGTCCGGCAAAGGCGGACACTGATAGTCTGCAGTTGGTTGATCTTCATACTGTGCAAGAAGTTGATTCCGGCTTTGAGGGGACACCTATCTCCTACTCTCCCCGCACGGACGATGCCATTGCGTTGACCTTGCTGGCTTGCTTCTTTCTTTCCTCCATAGCCTTGGCGCGCGGAAAGAAATTTCTCTCCCAACAGGTGAAAGACTTTGTATTGCACCGTGAACGAACGAGTATTTTTGATAGTTCTACGGCAGCCGATGTGCGTTATCTCCTTGTGCTTGTGTTGCAGACTTGTGTCTTGTCGGGTATCACATTTCTCAATTATTTTCATGATACATGCCCTGCTTTGATGAACCGGGTATCCCCCCTCCTTTTGCTGGGTATCTACGTTGGATTCTGCCTTGCCTATTTCTTACTAAAATGGCTGATTTACATGTTTCTTGGGTGGACGTTTTTTGATAAAAATAAGACAAATATATGGCTGGAATCCTATTCTGCGCTCATATATTATGTCGGATTTGCCCTCTTTCCATTCGTTCTTTTTCTAGTTTATTTTGATTTAAGTCTCACAAATTTGGTCATAATTGGGGCTATTATTTTAATTTTCACTAAAATATTGATGTTTTATAAGTGGATAAAGCTTTTTTTTCATCAATTTAGCGGGCTTTTCCTATTAATTTTGTACTTTTGCGCTCTTGAAATAGTACCTTGTTTGCTACTCTATCAAGGTATGATTCAAATGAACAATATTTTGCTAATAAAATTTTAGGACGTTGAAAATTAAAAAAGTACTAGTGTCGCAGCCTAAGCCTGCGTCAGAGAAATCTCCCTATTACGACATAGCTGAAAAGTATGGCGTTAAAATAGATTTCCGACCATTTATTAAGGTTGAAAGTCTTTCGGCGAAAGAATTTCGGCAACAGAAAATTTCGATTCTCGACCACACTGCCGTAATATTCACTTCGCGCCATGCTATTGACCATTTTTTCACTTTGTGTACTGAATTGCGCGTGACAATTCCCGAAACGATGAAGTATTTCTGCGTGACGGAAGCTGTTGCATTGTATATTCAGAAATATGTGCAATACCGCAAGCGTAAGATCTTCTTCGGAGCTACCGGAAAGATTGAGGACCTGATACCTTCCATTGTGAAGCATAAAACGGAGAAATATCTCGTTCCGATGTCAGACGTACACAATGACGATGTGAAAAACTTGCTCGACAAGAATAACATTCAGCATACAGAAGCTGTGATGTACCGTACAGTGAGCAACGACTTTACACCGGACGAGGAGTTTGATTATGACATGTTAGTGTTCTTCAGCCCTGCCGGAGTGACTTCATTGAAGAAGAACTTCCCTGATTTTAATCAGAGAGAGATTAAGATCGGCACTTTCGGCTCTACTACCGCACAGGCTGTACGTGACGCAGGTCTCCGTCTGGACCTTGAAGCTCCTACGGTGCAGGCTCCGTCAATGACTGCCGCACTTGATATGTTTATCAGAGAAAACAATAAATAAACAGAGTGGGTATATATACTTTGTGTAAAGCCGAAAGGCTGAATAGTAAAATTTTGATCGGAAAGATGTTTGAAGGCGGCGTTTCGAAGTCGTTTTCCATCTTTCCGATACGCGTTGTATACATGCCTGTTGAGCAGGGCGAGGCTCCTGCTTCTATATTAATCAGCGTATCGAAACGTCGTTTTAAACGAGCGGTGAAACGCAACCGTGTGAAACGTCAGATACGCGAAGCCTACCGGAAGAACAAATCTCTCTTGGTGGACGAATTGCAACGCCGGGAGCAGCGGTTAGCCGTTGCCTTTATCTATCTGTCGGACGAGCTTATTGCAACTTCCGAATTGGAAGAAAAGATGAAAATAGCGCTTGCGCGCATCTCTGAAAAACTATCCTCATGAAACCTCGTAACTCCCGGATATCTGCCCTGTGGGTATTCGTAACGGGAATTTTGAGGAAAGTATTCTCTTTCTTGTTGCTTGTTCCCATCTACTTTTACCGGGTTTGTATTTCGCCTCTTACTCCTCCCTCTTGTCGATTCACGCCAACTTGTTCGGCTTATGCTGTCGAAGCAATTAAGAAACACGGTCCTGTAAAGGGGCTTTACCTCGCTGTGCGGCGTATTCTGCGATGCCATCCCTGGGGTGGTTCCGGCTATGATCCCGTACCTTGAAGCAATTAAAATGAGAAATAGAAGATGAAAAAGAATGTGACTGACATTTTGGATATTCATACTCATAAACTGGAGGCCGATTCTCTGGGAAAATCTATCGTGAATTATCCGCTGTTGGCGGACTCTCCATTGTATATGCCTTTCGCAGGAGATGTGGAAGTGGATAGGGGATATTATTATTCTGTCGGTATTCATCCCTGGGAGTTGACAGAGCATAATGCCGGACAGCTTTTGGATTATCTTAAGCAGCAGTTGCGGAAAAAGCAGTTTGTCGCCGTAGGAGAAGCGGGATTGGATAAATTGGCAGTAGCTTCAATGGAACTTCAGTTAACGGTGTTTAAAGCGCAGGTGAGGCTGTCGGAAGAGTATGGTTTGCCGTTGATTATCCACTGCGTGAAAGCAATGGACGAGCTGTTAGCAGTGAAAAAAGAATTTCGTCCCCAACAAGCTTGGGTATGGCATGGTTTCCGTGGAAAACCGGAGCAGGCGATGCAGTTGTTGAAAAAGGGTTTTTATCTCTCTTTTGGAGAGTATTATCCTGATGAAACGATGCAGACAGTACCCGACGAACGGTTGTTTCTGGAAACGGACAACAGTTCGCTTGATATTGAAGATATCCTGTGCCGGGCAGCCAAAGTGCGTGGGGTAGAAGTGGAAGCGTTGCGTGAGACGATCCGCCGAAATATCCAAAATGTCTTTTTTAGGGCATAAGAGTTGTATCTTCCGAGAAAGAGTCGTACTTTTGTCGCACATGGGATTGAAATACAATAAAAAACAACTAATTAATAGAGTAATACGATGAATTTTGTAGAAGAATTGAGATGGCGTGGCATGTTGCAGGACATCATGCCGGGAACAGAAGAGTTGTTAAGCAAAGAGCAGGTGACTGCCTATTTGGGTATCGACCCGACTGCTGATTCGCTACACATTGGTCACCTTTGTGGAGTGATGATCCTTCGTCATTTCCAACGCTGCGGTCATAAGCCGTTGGCACTGATCGGTGGCGCTACAGGTATGATTGGAGACCCTTCCGGAAAATCAGCAGAACGTAACCTGCTGAACGAGGAAACATTGCGTCACAATCAGGCGTGTATCAAGAAACAGCTTGCCAAGTTCCTCGACTTCGAGTCGGATGTGCCTAACCGTGCCGAACTGGTGAACAATTATGACTGGATGAAAGATTTCACTTTCCTCGATTTTGCTCGCGAAGTAGGTAAGCACATTACTGTGAATTATATGATGGCAAAAGACTCTGTAAAACGCCGTCTGAATGGTGAAGCGCGTGATGGATTGTCATTTACCGAGTTCACTTATCAGTTGCTTCAAGGATATGACTTCCTTCATTTGTATGAAACAAAGGGCTGTAAGCTTCAGATGGGTGGTTCTGACCAATGGGGAAACATTACTACCGGTGCCGAATTGATCCGCCGTACCAATGGGGGAGAGGTGTTCGCACTGACTTGCCCGCTGATTACAAAAGCTGACGGCGGTAAGTTTGGTAAAACAGAATCCGGAAATATCTGGCTGGACCCTCGCTATACTTCACCTTACAAGTTCTATCAATTCTGGCTGAATGTAAGCGACTCCGATGCCGAGCGTTATATCAAAATCTTCACTTCTATCGAAAAAGAAGAAATTGAAGCACTGATTGCCGAACATCAGGCTGCTCCGCACTTGCGTCTCCTTCAGAAACGTCTGGCTAAAGAAGTAACTGTGATGGTTCACTCGGAAGAAGATTATAACGCAGCGGTTGACGCATCCAATATTTTGTTTGGTAATGCTACTTCCGACGCTTTGCGCAAATTGGACGAGGATACATTGCTGGCTGTATTTGAAGGAGTACCCCAATTTGAGATTTCCCGTGATGCGATGGCAGAAGGAGTGAAGGCAGTAGATTTGTTCGTCGATAATGCGGCTGTATTTGCTTCGAAAGGTGAGATGCGTAAGTTGGTTCAAGGCGGTGGCGTTTCGTTGAACAAAGAGAAACTAACAGCCTTTGATCAGGTAATCACAACTGCTGACTTGCTCGATGAAAAATATCTGCTTGTTCAGCGCGGTAAAAAGAACTATTTTTTGCTGATTGCAAAGTAATAATGCACGATTCACTCGATAGAACGTAAAAAAGTGAACGAAATATTTGGAGGTTTGCTTGCAAACCTCTATCTTTGCACCGCTTTTTAACAGAAAGCACATAAGTTTGGACTATGGTGTAATGGTAGCACAACAGGTTTTGGTTCTGTTTGTCCAAGTTCGAATCTTGGTAGTCCAACGAAGAAAAGCCCCGAAAGAGACATCTTTCGGGGCTTTTCTTTCGTGACTCTGAAGTCGTCGTTTTTGTATATCCTTATAAAATTGAAGTATATAGGGGATCAGCGTATATAGAATTCATTAATCTTATTTTATTCGTTATATTGACTATTTTAATGCTTATCGTGTTGGTCGTTGAATAGCTTGTATTTTATTATAGAAGGTTCAAACTGTATTAGGTAGAAATCTCTCCCAAATCGTATTATAGTTCGTTAAAAAAGTGTACATTGCACAGATTCTGGACATTTTTGGTGGATAATTGGAACAAAATTGCAAGGTAAACCCGTTTTCTTTTGCTATTTTTGCATCGTGTACGTAAACGAAGTGCACGTAGAAAGAGAACTTATTCAATAACTATAAATAAATAAGGTATGAAAACGAACTATGAAATTCGCTATGCTGCGCATCCTGAAGATGCAAAAAGTTATGATACTACAAGAATCCGCAGAGATTTCTTAATTGAAAAGATATTTGTCCCCAATGAAGTAAATATGGTATATTCCATGTACGACCGTATGGTGGTAGGTGGTGCGCTGCCGGTAGGAGAGGTGCTGACGCTTGAAGCAATCGATCCGCTGAAAGCTCCGTTCTTCCTCACCCGTCGCGAGATGGGTATTTACAATGTCGGCGGTCCCGGTATTGTGAAAGCGGGCGACGCAACCTTCGAACTGGATTATAAAGAAGCTCTTTATCTGGGTTCGGGCGACCGTGAAGTGACTTTCGAAAGCAAGGACGCTGCTCATCCTGCCAAATTCTACTTCAACTCACTGACTGCACATCGCAATTATCCCGACCGTAAGGTGACGAAAGCCGATGCCGTAGTAGCTGAAATGGGTTCTTTGGAAGGCTCCAACCACCGTAATATCAATAAGATGCTGGTGAATCAGGTGTTGCCCACCTGCCAGTTGCAGATGGGTATGACGGAACTGGCTCCGGGAAGTGTATGGAATACGATGCCGGCCCACGTACACAGCCGTCGTATGGAAGCCTACTTCTATTTCGAGATTCCCGAAGATCATGCTATCTGCCACTTTATGGGTGAGGTAGGCGAAACACGTCACGTATGGATGAAAGGCGATCAGGCTGTTCTTTCGCCCGAATGGTCTATCCACTCGGCTGCTGCTACCCACAACTATACCTTTATCTGGGGAATGGGTGGTGAGAACCTCGACTATGGCGATCAGGACTTCTCGTTGATTACAGATTTGAAATAACAAATCCAATAGTTTTCCTAATTTAATAATAAAAAGAATTATGAATCAGTATTTGAATTTTTCTTTGGAAGGTAAAGTAGCGCTCGTTACAGGTGCTTCTTATGGTATCGGTTTTGCTATTGCTTCTGCATTCGCAGAACAAGGCGCTAAAGTTTGTTTTAACGACATCAATCAAGAGTTGGTAGACAAAGGAATGGCAGCTTATGCAGAAAAAGGTATCAAAGCTCACGGTTATGTATGCGACGTGACAGACGAACCGGCTGTTCAGGCTATGGTGGCTACAATTGCCAAAGAAGTAGGTACAATTGATATCCTTGTAAATAATGCAGGTATTATCCGTCGTGTTCCTATGCACGAGATGGATGCTGCTGATTTCCGTCGTGTAATCGACATCGACTTGAATGCTCCGTTCATCGTTGCTAAGGCTGTTCTTCCTGCTATGATGGAAAAACGTGCTGGTAAGATCATCAACATCTGCTCTATGATGTCCGAACTGGGTCGTGAAACTGTATCTGCTTACGCTGCCGCTAAGGGTGGTCTGAAGATGCTGACTCGCAATATCTGCTCTGAATATGGTGAATACAACATTCAGTGTAACGGTATCGGCCCGGGTTACATCGCTACTCCGCAAACTGCTCCTCTTCGTGAGAAACAAGCAGACGGAAGCCGCCACCCATTCGATTCATTCATCTGCGCCAAGACTCCTGCCGGTCGTTGGTTGGATCCTGAAGAACTGACAGGTCCTGCTGTGTTCCTTGCTTCTGAAGCTTCTAACGCTGTCAACGGCCACGTTCTTTATGTAGATGGTGGTATCCTTGCTTATATCGGAAAACAGCCGAAATAATGTAAGATAGAAGAGATTCCGATAAGGTGATAGAATGGCAAAGAGCATCCTCTTTTCATCTGTCACCTTATTTTTTATCATTCCCTTTGCAGGAGCTATAGGACCGACTTATTGGACATATATGCCCAACGTGTTGAACATATATATCCAACACGTTGGATATATATAGCTGATGCGTTGGATCTATATATCCAACAGATGCGGATATAATAGCCTCTATTTGCAAAGTATATATTATTCATTCAATGTAGACTAATTATGAAAAAGATATTAATTCTGTTTGCTGTAGTCTTGATAGGGTTTGCTTCTTGTGCCGACAGTAAACAGTCAATGACAATCACAGTGACCAATCCGCTGGCTCTTGAACGGGTGGGGGAGATGGTTGAAGTGCCGATGAGCGATGTTGTTGCCAAGTTGAAACTGGCAGATACAGCGCAGATTGTAGTGCTTGATGTTGACGGTCAGCAAGTGCCTTATCAGGTGACGTATGACGAAAAGGTTGTTTTCCCCGCTACGGTAGAAGCGAACGGAACGGCTGTTTACACTATTCAACCGGGTACACCGGCACCTTTCGATGTCGTTGCTTGCGGTAAGTACTACCCCGAACGTCTGGACGACGTTGCCTGGGAGAATGATCTTGGCGGATTCCGTGCGTATGGCCCTGCTTTGCAAGCCCGCGGAGAGCGTGGTTTCGGCTACGACCTTTTCACGAAGTACAACACAACGGAGCCGATTCTGGAATCTCTCTATGCGGAAGAACTGAATCCTGAAAAGCGTGCCAAGATAGCTGAATTGAAAAAGACAGATCCTAAAGCTGCCTCCGAACTACAAAAAGCTATCTCTTACCATATCGATCATGGATATGGCATGGATTGCTATGCCGTAGGACCTACGTTGGGTGCCGGTGTTGCTGCTCTGATGGCGGGTGACACTATTATCTATCCTTACTGCTATCGTACACAGGAAATTCTTGATAATGGCCCGCTGCGTTTCACGGTGAAGCTGGAATTTAATCCGCTGGTAGTTCGTGGAGACTCTAATGTAGTGGAGACACGTGTAATCTCACTGGATGCGGGTTCTTATCTCAACAAAACGATTGTTTCATATACCAATCTGAAAGAAGCAATGCCGGTGACTACCGGACTGGTTCTGCGTGAACCGGACGGTGCGACTGTGGCAGATGCTGCCAATGGCTATATCACTTACGTGGATCCTACAACAGATCGTAGCGGTGCAAACGGCAAGATATTTGTCGGTGCTGCATTTCCTGCACAGGTGAAAGAAGCGAAAGTGGTTCTTTTTTCTGAAAAGGAAAAGAAAGAACGTGGCGGGGCCGACGGTCATGTTTTAGCTATCAGCGAATATGAGCCGGGTTCTGAATATACTTATTACTGGGGTTCTGCCTGGGATAAGGCTGCTATCAAGACTCCAGATGCCTGGAATAAATATATGGCTGAATATGCGCAGAAGTTGCGCACGCCGCTGGCAGTAGCATATTGATGTGTTGAATTGCTTTTCCAATAGATTAAGCAAAGGTTTCTTTGGTGAAAAGAAACCTTTGCTTAATTTTATCTTCCTGAAAAAGAAAGAAAGTTTTTATGTTATAACGCCTTTGAATTATCTCGTAAAAGCGTGTTGTTCGTAATATTCGTATGTTGTTCCGTCTTCTTTCTCTTTTTCACGAAGTTCATAGACTAATTCATTTTCTGTCATTGTGGTCACTGTCCACACTTCTGTGTAATTATCCTCTTCAGTGTCGATGAGAGTCAGCTTATTACCGGAGTAGCTCCATGTACCATGATAATAATTAGTACTTCCGGAGGAGTTATAGACATCTTTTTCTACATACGTACCGTCTTCCTTGAACTCTATGGAATAACGGTTGGTTCCATTTACAAAATCTTCTTTAGAGTCACTTACCTTTTCACCATCTTCCCATTCTTGTGAAAGATAATACACTCCATTCCATGTTCCTAACAATAAATCGCGTGAACCGACAGCGTCGTCATCGTCGTCGCCACAGGAATAAATGCTGAACGACAGTAATACTGCAACTATGCAAACAGTTGCTTTCCAGATTGTTTTCATAATAAATTGTTTTAATTGTTTGATTTTGAGATGATTCGTTTTTTAGACTCTATTTGATAATAGTTTCCACATGTCCGTTCTTGAAGAACAGGTAGAACGAGCTGGAATACATCCATTGCACTTCTCCATTTGATTCTTGAATAGTCTGCGGTTTGCCGAAAGCCAGTAGACATTCATCTTCCGTCATGCCTTTCACCGGCTTGTTGATGTTGATTTCATTCCAATGAGTAATCGGTGAAAGCTGGTTCGTTATGATGAAGTCGAACATTTTGTTCAATACTTGCGATTCAATCTGTACGAAATCATCCATGATTTCTTTGTGAGATGCTTTTTTGTCCGGTTGTAGCTTCTCCATAGGAGTGATTTTTTTCATTATCACTGCTGATGACTCTATCCGTATATTGGAAAGATAATAAACCAGTTTACCGTCCTTTACTTGAAACAGGGCCTTGCAATAGTAAGTATTCTTTTGGCTTGAGTCTGCCTGCGAGGCAAGTATCAGATCGCAACTGAAGTTTTTAGCCGGTACGTTGACCTCCGCTATTCCTTCCCGTAACTGTGGACAGACATTTTTGACGATCCATAGCAGTGCATTAGCGTAGATGTTTTCGTCTTGCATATCGCTGAAAGGGGTAAATCCGCTGACCACATATTTATTGCCGTCTGCACTGATAGGATAGTTCTTTTTCTGTTCGGTGAAGGTCTGTGCTATCAGTGGGATAATTCCTACCAGTAGATATAAGATTACCAGAAATTGTCGTTTGGTCATCATATTCCGTTCTTTTTAAGAAAACAGCATCCACGGCCCTTTTTGTGAAAAGAAAAGATCGTGGACGCTGAATAAATAATATGGTTTATTGAGGTTTGGTTGTCCTTAGAAGGCAATACCCAGACGAATCATAAAGTTACTGGTTTTGAATCCGTCGGCATCGCTGAATGCATCTATAAATCCGCGTTCGTAGGTGAGATCCAGATTGAAACGGTCATACCAGACTCCTACGCCGATATTCATACCGGCATCAAAATGATTGTAGTCAACCTCCATATAATCTGCATAATCACCCCAACTGATGCTTTCTCCATCTTCTTTCATTTTGCTTGTGTAATCGTAACTAGCGAAGACTCCTACATGCGGGTCGATACGGACGTTGTCCGCCACAGCAAATTTCCATCCGAATGTGAACGGAGAATATTGTATGTTGTGAGCCATACATTTCGTGTCGTCCACTTTGAAACCACGGGAGCCAAGTCCAAACTCCATCCCCCAGTATCCTCCTGTACTGCCTAAAGGCTTCTGATAACCAAATGTTGCGTTATATCCGATGTTTGAATCAGCTCCTTCGGCCCCGTCACCGGAGAAATTCATGATATTCAAACCTGCACGCAAGAACCATTGTGTGCTGCTGGCTTGCTTCTCTGTTTTGACGATTGCGCTTCTGGATGATACGATTTGCGCTTGAGTTCCTACACACAATAAGAGTGCGGCAACCATTGATAGTACTTTTTTCATTGTTATTGATATTTTAGTGATTAATTCTTATTCTTAACGACGGGCGCTATCTGGCTTTTTCCATCTGTGGGTGACAACTTCTGTAGGCGAATCCATTCGTAATCGTCCTTAGTGGCCGGATGCCAGTTGACGAAAATTCCGGGATAACCTACCACCGTAACCGTGTACCCACCTGTTTTTTCATTATCTTCCACTTTGAAAGTGGCCCCCATGATGACGTCGCAATTATATTTAATGGTGGACAGATAAGTCCCCCAAGCACGGATGTTGTCAAGTTCTCCTTTCATGGCGATCTCCACTTCCTCTTTGCTTAGTGTCCATTCATCCTTGATCCGTCCCTTATCTTCCAGTATTTTCACCTCGACAACTGTCGGTTTGACACAAACTTCAGTAACTGCATCGCCTGCACGTGCCTGTGCGTCGCGAAACTTGAAGACCGTCTTTTGCGCATGGGCTCCGACGGCACAACCGATAACCAGAGCAATAATCAGAAATAGTTTTTTCGTTTTCATGTCCTTTTGTGATTATATGTTAATATGCCTGCAAAGGTATGCGAAAGGAGTATACTACCGGGTGAAAACATAGTTCCAAGAACGATACGAAATTGTATCCTATTTGGATACACTGGGGAAGCTTCCGGTGTTGATACTGTCAGACAGATCACGGAAAAAATCGTGGCCGAGGATGTAGGAGATGCGCCAGAGCAGGTGGATGTCAATATTCTCTTTCCGGAATATCTTGTAAACATTGGGGCGTGTGCAGCATAGTTGGGTAGCGAACCAGGTGACGGTGCGTCCCTGTTCGTGAAGCGTGCGTTCAATAAGTTGTCCTGCATGAATCATGTGCCTATTCTGCTTATGTGTGTCCCCCGGACTCCCGTTGGGCGGACAATTCAATCTATTATTGACAGGAATATATAGAAATGGCGTGGGAATCTCTCACCTTCGTCCGTTCCATGTTCAAGGCCTTCGCAATGCCAATTATCGGGAACGAACAACGCAGAAAGCCCACGCCGATATGTACAACACCCGTAGCCCCCCTTTGTTTATCAAAGTGAGGCACGGATGTATATAAATACACATCAGGAGGACGTCTTTGTTGCTGTTAGTCATTCCGATAGGTCAAAGTTTGCGAAGTTTTGAACATAAATGACAAACGCTTGTAAACGTCTTCTCAATATAAACATCTCTCCCTCGCCACCCGGAGGCTTTCTGCGGAAGAGACCGTTGCAAATGTATAAAAAAATACGGATGGAAAAGGTAATGTGAATCAGAAACTTTTTGAATACTGGTTATTTTGCCCTCTTTTTTCCTTTGCCGGGCGAAATGCGCTTGTACTGACATCTTATAAGAAAGAGGAGTGATCTCCCAATTTCGGGCACGAAACAGGCCTTAAACTACAAAAGCCGGGGCGTAAGACCTCGGCTTATATTTTTATCTTCTTATCAGGAAGCTTGGCTCATTGGAGACTTTTTTCAAAAATCTCTGTTTTTTTCGAAGTTTCTGTTTTCTCAAAGGTTGTTATTATAACACCTTGAACTCATACCCTTCCTCTTTCAGGAATTCAATGGCACGAGGAAGTGCATATTGCAGGTTACCATTATTCCAGGACTTCAGCGAATCATGGAAAGTGATGATGGAACCGTTGCGTGCATAGCGCTTCACATTGTTCAATACCTGTTCCGGGCGCATCCGTTTACTATAATCACGAGTTACGAGATCCCACATGATAATGCGGTAATGATAGCGCAAGGTATAATACTGCCGGAACCCCATGTGTCCGTGTGGCGGGCGGAAGAGATCGGAATGAATAATTTCGTCTACCTTTCTGGCGTTTGCGAGGTAATCCGGATTAGAATATTCAAATCCACGGATGTGGTTGAAGGTATGGTTACCGATGCGGTGTCCGTGTTCTACCACCATCCGGTATTCATCCGGGTGCTTGCGTATATTGTCGCCTACCATAAAGAAGGTAGCTTTAATATGATGCTTTTCCAATACTTCCAGTACCCAGGGAGTTACTTCAGGGATGGGACCGTCGTCAAAAGTCAGATAGACTGCCCGTTCATTCGGATCCATCCGGAAGATAGCTTGTGGATACAACGCCCGGAAAAGCCAAGGTGGTTGTTCTATAAACATGAGAGTCTGTGTTAAACAAGTATTAAGTAATAAGTATTAAGTATTATCCATGCGGAAAACATATCGGAAGCTATGGTAATACTTAATACCTGATACTTAATACTTACTATTTATTTCCCTTTCATTCTTGTCACGTACTCGTTATAAAGTTGGTCGAGCTGCGTGGAGTAATGTTTCGCGAGTTTTTCTGATTTGTATTTTTCCATTAAGCGGACTTCGGCGTCAAGCAAGCTGGCGTTGTACACGAAGTTTTCGCCGGCGATGGCAAGCTGGTTATCGTTCAGGCTAAGATACCAGATCATGTATTCGAGCGATTTGTTGGCAAGCTCGTCGATGATCTTGTTGGCTTTCTCGTTCTGTCCCAGTTGGTAATAAGATTCTGCCATTTGGAAGGCGCCGTTTGCCCAGTCGTACGGTACGTTGTATGACGGAATCATCTTTTCGGCGTAGTCGAGTGCGGCGAGTGCCTTATCCTTCTTGCCTTCTTTGATAAGCTGGCCTACGAGTTGCGTGAAGATACGGCGGTGCGTGTAGCACATACGCATCACGTTCTCGTCGATATAGATACCCGGTTTGTCGATACCGCCGAACTTGAACTTGTTCATCAGGTTGTCGTACATCTTTTCGCTGTCAATCTTGCTGTCCAGTTTGTCCGTATCGAACGGTGTGAAACGATAGGCAAGACCTTCCTGCATAAAGTGGTTGCCCATGCCCAGATGGTTTTCGCTTCCTACGGTGATTGCCATATAGATAGGACGTTCCCAGTTGGCATTGGCAAGCATTTCGAGCATCATTAGTTCACTCTTGTAGAGGGCGCGTTTCGGGTTGCCGTTGGCGTCTCTAAGGGTGATTGTCATGTATTCGGGGATAGAGTCGCCCAGAGCTTCCGGTATCTTCATGCCGGAGCGGCGTACGGCTTCTTTGTCCACCTTCATTACGATGCTGTCCGTAGGGATAAGCGGCAGTTGGATATCTTTTCCAGTCTTTTTGAGAAGCTCTTTCAACTGGTCGTTCTTACCGAGCATCCAGCGGTTGATGATTTCCTTCAATTCGTATGGATTCTCACCGAAAATGGAGTGAACGAGTGATAATATGGTAGTGTCTCCCTGTGCAGCCAGTTCGTTTGCCTGTTTGAAATAGCTGTCGATGAAAGCCTTCATTTCCGTACGGATAGGGATATATTCATTTTGTCCTTCCACATATTCCACACGGTCCCAAGTGATAGGAAGCGACGGGGAATCGTAGGCCGGACGTTTCATTTGGTCGATATACCAATCTGTTTGCAGATAACTTAGGTTACAGGTGCGGGCATCTGTACGGAAGCCTTCCGTTTCCTGGTTGTACCACAATGGGAAAGTATCGTTATCACCATTGGTATAGATAATCGGATTTCCTTTTTCCTGTAAGGTCATCAGGTAGTTCTGTCCGAAGTCGCGGGCAACGAAGCGTCCGCTACGGTCGTGGTCATCCCAAGTCTGTCCCGCCATCTGGATGGGGACGAACAAACAGAGCACTGAAGCCAGTACGGCTGCCGGAAGTTCCTGCATCTTGCAGTATTCTCGCAGCATACGGATGATACCTGCCACTCCCATACCTACCCAGATGGCAAAGGCGTAGAACGAACCGGCATACGCGTAATCTCGTTCACGGGGTTGTGCAGGGGTTTGGTTGAGGTAGAGCACGATAGCGATACCTGTCATGAAGAACAGGAAGAAGACCACCCAGAATTGCTGGATACCCCGCTGGCTATGATAAGCCTGCCAGAAGAGTCCGATTAAGCCGAGAATCAGCGGCAGACAGTAGAATACATTGTGTCCTTTATTGTTTTTGAGATCCTGCGGAAGCAGTTCCTGATTACCTACCAGCAAGTTGTCGATAAACGGAATACCGGTGATCCAGTTGCCGTGTTCAATTTCTCCGCTACCCTGTATGTCGTTCTGCCGTCCGGCAAAGTTCCACATGAAATAACGCCAGTACATGAAGTTCAACTGGTAGGAGAAGAAGAATTTGATATTTTCCCATTGGTTAGGCATGTTCACCATTACCATTTCTCCACACTGGTCGTAAGGAACGTCGTGTCCTTTGATGTCTACCCATTGCTTGTAGAGTGGTGCGTGTGACGAGCTGTACATACGCGGGAAAAACATATTCTGTGCATATTCGTATTCCACACGTCCGGGAAGTTCGATATAAGAGTCTTTTTCGTCGGGAGAAGTCTTTTCCTTGCGGACAAACTTGCTTCCTGCTTCCGACTGGCGCGGAATACAATAGCCGTCTTTTACGTCGAGTGCCACTTTCGAAGAGAAAGCAGGGCCGTAGAAGAGCGGACGGGTTCCGTATTGTTCACGGCCGAGGTATTCGCCCAGGGTGAATATATCCTCCGGTGAGTTTTGGTCCATCGGAGTGTTGGCAGTAGAACGGATAACGATCAGTGCGTAAGAAGAATACCCGATTACGATCATCATGGTGCACAGCAATGCTGTGTTCATGGTGCGGGCGGTGATACGCCATCTCTCTTTGATTTTAGCCTGTACACTCGGAGCAAGATAAAGTCCCAGTGCGGCAATAACCAAAATACCGATGATGATACTGCTGGCTCCGTGTCCGTAGAATGGGATACCCAGCAAAGCGATCGTCAGGATAAAGGAGATAGCCATGCGCGCTTTGTTCTTTTCGGTGTAACTTTCGTATACACCCCAAATCAGAGCGGCCGCAAGCAGAATGATATAAACCACTACGCCCGAATTGAATGACATTCCGAGTCCGTTGACGAACAACAGTTCAAACCAGCCACCTACTTTCACGATACCCGGTACGATGCCGTAAAGCACGGCTGCAACGAGCACCATTGAACCTAATAGCGCTATTAACGAACCTTTGGCGGTA
Organism: Bacteroides sp. 1001302B_160321_D4; assembly: GCF_015667765.1. Classification (NCBI taxonomy): domain Bacteria; kingdom Pseudomonadati; phylum Bacteroidota; class Bacteroidia; order Bacteroidales; family Bacteroidaceae; genus Bacteroides; species Bacteroides sp. 1001302B_160321_D4. Next base: position 18,664 of record NZ_JADPLO010000001.1, read on the forward strand.
GCATTCGGCGTTTTTTTGTAGTAGTATACCAATACGATGGCAGGCAGACAAAGCAAGTTCAATAAGTGCACACCGATACTCAATCCGGTCAGATAGGCGATGAGGATAATCCAACGGTCGCTGTGCGGCTGGTCGGCTACGTCTTCCCATTTCAGAATCAACCAGAAAACAACAGCGGTAAAGAGGGAGGAGAAGGCATATACTTCACCTTCCACGGCCGAGAACCAGAATGTGTCACTGAATGTATAAACCAGTGCACCGATCAGTCCGCTACCCATCACTGTGATAAGCTGTCCTTTGGTGATATTGTTTTCGTCAGTGATAACCAGTTTGCGTACCAGGTGGGTGATGCTCCAGAAAAGGAACAGGATACAGGCGCCACTCATGAGGGCACTCATGTAATTCACCATTTTAGCAACAGTTGTTACGTCGGAAGCAAATTGAGAAAACAGATTCGCCACTAGCATGAAGAAAGGTGCGCCGGGCGGGTGACCGACTTCCAGTTTATAGCCGGTGGTTATGAACTCCGGGCAATCCCAGAAACTTGCGGTCGGTTCTATTGTCAGGCAGTAGACGGTTGCCGCAATGATGAATGTAAGCCAACCCATAAGGTTGTTTACGGTTCTGTACTGTTTCATTAGCACTATCGTAGTTTATTCGTTAAAAACAAATTATGAGGTCGCAAAGATAGTGATTTGTAAGGATAATGAGGAAGAAAGTAAGAAATATTAAGTAACGAAGGGGTGATTTACTATCTCTTTCACTCTTCCGGAAGGCGGGAACTTGTGTGTTGGCAAGTAAGGAATTTGTTTTTAGCCCTTTAATAAATAAGCTCTGGTGTATTAGAGATAAACTTCCTTTATCCTGTTAGTGAACTTCTTTTGCCTTAATAACAAACTTCCTTTTCATTAGTCATAAACTATAATTGCAAGTTTTGTTTTTATAAATGAAACTTGCAATTATAAAAACAAAGCTTGCAATTTTATAAACGTAACTTGCGTTTATAGATTATCCTTAGTCAAGCATAACTTTCCTGTTAGAGAAGAACAAGTTTACTATTAATACAACGGAAGTTTACTATTAATAGCTTGGCCGTTAGGTGTTAACACTTGTAATATCAGCTGTTAATGGTTGAGATTTCAGGTATTAATACTTGGGTTGCTGTATATATATGTTTGGGATATTGAATATGTGTATCCTTTAATGATGGTGATGATGTTCCCCTAAAACCCGATGAGGCAGTGTGCCGTGTCCCAATAGTTCGATGGGGCAGTTGAAGTTTCTTTCCAGCCATTCGGTAGTGACGCCCGTGTCCGGATGGTAATCCAGCGTTTCATTGACACAGGCGATGGATTTTACCTGTTGCAATACAGTGCCGATGTCGTGACTGACAAGGATAATGGCACATTCTTTATTGATTTCAGCCAATAACTCATAAAGGCGTGCTTCAAAACGCTTGTCGATATACGTGCTGGGCTCATCAAGAATCAACACTGCAGGGTCCGAGATGATGGCACGTCCTAACAAGGCACGTTGCAGTTGTCCACCGCTTAATTGTCCGATAGAGCGGCTTTCAAGCCCTTCAAGCCCCATGCGGGCGATAATCTGTTTGCCTTTCTCTCTCTGTTCGGGAGTGAACCGGGAGGTGAGCGACTTTTGTATGCTCAATCCGGACAGGATCACTTCTTCCACGGAAATAGGGAACTTCCGGTCTATGGTGCTGTATTGCGGCAGGTAACCGAGGAAAAGCTGGGATTTTGCGGAAGAACTTTGAAAGGAACTTTTGGCAGATGTTTCTGTTGAAGTCCCTTCCGTAGATGTTCTTATGGGAGCCTTCTCGGGAGTATGGAATATAATTTCCCCTCCGGTTGGTTTTAACAGACCGAGGATGCACTTTATAAGCGTTGTTTTGCCGCCTCCGTTCGGACCTATAATACCTAGAAAATCCCGTTCGTAGATGCTTAGATTAACATCGTGGAGAACAGTGCGACCGTCATATCCGGCGGAAAGATTCTTTATTTCGATTATTGGTTTCATTATTGGAAAGGGCTTGATTGGTTCTTTCTTTATACGTTTATTTGGTGGTAGCTTGCGGCGCAAGGGCTTTGGCTACATTCAGCATCTCTTCCTCCCAGTCATAACTTAACGGGTTGATAGGGACTACTTTCGTTCCGGTTTGCTGCGCGATGGTTTCCGCATTGCGTTTGTCAAACTCCGGTTGAACGAAGATAACGCCTACATTTTCCGCCTGACAGACGTCTATCAGGTCTTTCAGATGAGCGGGAGAGGGTTCTTTGCCTCCTTCTTCGATCGAAATTTGATGCAATCCGTAGTCGCGGGCGAAGTAGGAGAGGGCCGGATGATAAATCATGAAGGCTTTGGCTGCTTCGGGGACAGAGAGTTGTCGGCGAATCAGGCTGTCGGTGTGCTGGATGCGCTGACAGAGAGAATCGTAACGGTTTCTATAATATGGTTCGTTTGCTTTATCCAGTTGGCTAAGGGCCTTGTAGGTGTTTCCGGCGATGATTAAAGCATTACCGGTAGAATTCCATACGTGTGGCTCTACGGCGTGGATATGGCCGTCGTGACTGTTGTGGCCGTGGGCATGGCCATGGTCATCATTATTGAGTATGAGGTCGATTCCTTTCGAGGTGTCGAACACTTGGATATGGGGAGTATTGTTCATCAGGCGGTCCATCCAGGTTTGTTCGAAGCCGATGTACCCGATGCGGAAATAGGCTTTGCTGTTTCCTAAAGAAACAAGTTGCTGGGGGATAGGATCGTATGTCTCCGGGCTGGAACCTTTGGGCACCATGCTGACTACTTTGAATTTATCTCCGGCAATAGCTTCGGTGAAATAACGTTGCGGTTCCAGTGTGACGGTTATCACCGGCTTTGTCTCGTCACCGTTACTTGCTTGGGAGGAACGTCCTGTGCAGGCTGCCATCAGGAGGCAAGCACCAAGAAGGAAAAGTGTTCTCATATCTTTTAGTTGTTGTTTCATGATTTTTTCTGTTTCGGGGTTTCAATCTTATCTTGTTTCTACTCTTGTTTCCGGGCCCGTAATATTTCCCGTTTACCACCCGGAGGTCCGGGGAGACGTTCTACTGTGAATCCGGCTGTCTGTAACATTCGGCGTACTACACCTTTGGCACAGTAGGTAGTCAGAATTCCGTCTTTATCTAATAAAACATAGAGGCGGTTGAATAGTTCTTGCGACCACATTTCCGGTTGCTTTTCCGGGGCGAAGGCGTCGAAATAGACTAGATTAAATGGAGAGTTGAGAGTTGAGAGTTGAGAGTCGGCTACGCTGTCATTGCTATTGTTCACTCTCAACTCTCCATTCTCAACTCTCAACTTATTCACGTCCGTTTCTATTTTTCGTAAGGTGAAGTGTGGCGTAAGCTGCACGTCTTTTTCCCAGGGCGATGTATGAAGCTGCTTAAACAATTCGATAGCCGATTGTTGTTCTTCTTCATTCGGGGTAAATTGCTCGTCGGTTGCTGTTTGTATTCGATGTATGGTAAGCTGCTCATCGCTGGAGATATATCCTAGCTGTTCTACTGTTTGCCAGTCTAGCGGATAGAGTTCCAACCCTGTATAGTGTATATTTCGTCTGCTTCTTTCCGCTTCTTCAAGGGTGAGCCAAGCGTTTAGCCCTGTCCCGAAGCCGATTTCAAGAACACGTGGAGTAGCGGCAGGAGAGGCTTTCAACCCCATATCGATGAAAATATGTTGAGACTCCGTGCGTGCCCCTTTCGTCGAATGATAATGTTCATTCAATTCCGGAACAAACAGAGTAGCGCTCCCGTCATCGGTTCTCTCAATTATTCTTTCCATCACTCAATCTTTAATACTTAATACCTAATACTTAATACTTAATACTTAAAAAAGACCTCTACCCCGCCATAGCATCCCAGGCACTTTCGAGCACATACAGGAGAAGGATATAACGTATCAGTTTGCCGACAAACATGGAAACAATAGTAAGCCATGTGTTGCTTCGCATAAATCCCAGTGCAATGGCGATCACCTCGCCAATGGCAGGAAGAAAGGTGAAGAATGCCATCAATGCCCCTTTCCCTTGCAGGAATTTCACCATTTTGTCTACCTTTTCTTTCTTTACCTTGAAGTATTTCTCAATCCAGCTAACTTTACCCAGACGTCCCATGTAGTAACAAGTCATTCCGCCCACTGTATTGCCCAGAGTGGCGGCTATCAGACAGGCTATCGGGGGCAAGCCGAGCTTCACCAATGCCACCAGTACCAGTTCGGAACTGAAAGGCACGATGCTCCCAGCCAATAAAGCCGAGATGAATAATCCCGGAAGTCCCCATTCTATGAGGAGTTGTATCGTTGAATCTACAAAAGCGTCCATATATTAAAAGCGAATAAGAGGATGAGGCCGACCAATGAAATGATAAAGAACACATTCGAACTTTTACTATTGGTCAGTACAAAGAAATGCCCGATCAGGATGCTGTTGCTTATGATAAGCAAAGGCAGCAGGGCACTGCAATATATCGGTTGCAAGGCAATCAGCAGGAACAGGAAGAGCGTCAGGTCTATCAAGAACTGGAGATAGGCACGTGTGCGTATCTTATCCTCAAATCCGGCAGCGATGCAATGGACAGCACTGACGATAAACATCACGAGCAGATAGCCCAGTATAGCCAATTCCCAGGGTTGAAGGATTTGTAAGTTAAAGATTTCTCCGAAAGCTAATAGCTGGTTGAAAGGGCGGTAGAACAACTCCATCTCATTATAGAAGAAGGCGTGTCCGAACAGCATCCAGTAGGGCAGCATCCATCCGAGCAGCGCGCCGCAGAAACTACGCGGAGTGAGCGACTGGAAACGGTAGGCTTCGAGCAACCAAAGCACCGAGAGGATGGTGAGCTGTGGGAAAAGAATACTTCCCGCTCCGATAAAGAAGAAGGAATAGAATAGATAGCCCGCAGCTTGAGCTTGCTGATAGCTTTTAAACAGAAAATAAATGGAAATAAGAGAACCTAGGGCGACAATGTCTCCTATGTATAGTAAATGCATTCCCGGACAGACGGTGACCAGCAGGAAATAAATAGCTGTCTGCATGGAAGCCCTCATGCGGATAATACTGAACTGGTTGTTCAGCTCTATCAGAAAGTAGCCGATGATTGCGTAAACCAGAAAGCTGACAATTCGTTCTGCCCATCCCGGAAGCAGTAAATCGCGGGTGGATTGCAAGAAAGAAGAGCTGTCCTTGGGTGTTGTTGAGGCTATGGAGTCGGGAAATAAAAAGTAAGTCAACACCCAGCATAGGGCGCAGATAAAGATAACGGCAGGCAGGGTCCACCGTCCTGCCGTCACTTGACTTTGTAGTCTTTTATTTCTCATTTGTCTGTCAGTTCTTTTGCCGCCCGGCGGGCATATATCATCGCTTTGTAGGATCTATATGCCGTGCAAATAGGGGATTTATGCCTGCCGTGGCGTATCATTACAGGTTGTTTCTTACAAATCGAATCCGATGTCGCGGCGGAAATACTTCTTGTCGAAGTCGATCATGTCTGCCACTTTGTAGCTCTGTGCCAGTGCTTCTTCTTTCGTTGCACCGTAAGAGCAAACGGCAATCACACGTCCGCCGTTCGTCACCACTTGTCCGTCTTTCATGGCTGTTCCGGCATGGAAGATGATGCTGTCGGTGGCGGCAGCCTGTTCCAGTCCGCTGATAGGGAATCCTTTTTCGTAGGCTTCGGGGTAACCGCCGCTGACAAGAATGACGCAGCCGGCCGAACGTGGGTCCATCACTAGTGTTTTCTCGTTCAGGTTGCCTGCCGCTGTGCCTTCAAGCAACTCTACGAAGTCGCTTTGGATGCGCAACATCACGCTTTCTGTTTCCGGGTCGCCCATGCGGACGTTGTATTCGATAACCATCGGTTCACCTTTCACCTTGATAAGACCGAGGAAGATGAAACCTTTGTAGGTGATCTTTTCTTCTTTCAAACCATTGATGGTCGGTTCGATGATACGTGTGCGTACTTTCTCCATATATACTTCGTCGGCAAACGGAACCGGAGTTACGCTACCCATGCCGCCTGTATTCAATCCTTTGTCACCTTCACCGATACGTTTGTAGTCTTTTGCTACAGGGAGGACTTTGTAGTTGTCTCCGTCTGTCAGTACGAATACAGAGCACTCGATACCGCTCAAGAACTCTTCAATCACAACGGTTGCCGATGCGGAACCGAACATGCCGCCGAGCATTTCTTTCAGTTCTTTCTTCGCTTCATCCAGCGTAGGAAGGATGAGAACTCCTTTCCCGGCACAAAGGCCATCAGCCTTCAGTACGTAGGGAGCTTCCAACGTTTCGAGGAAAGCGAGGCCCTCTTCGAGGTTTTTGGAAGTGATGCTTTTGTAGCGGGCTGTCGGGATGTTGTGGCGCATCATGAAGCCTTTGGCAAATTCCTTGCTGCCTTCCAGTTGCGCTCCTTGAGCCGAGGGACCGATCACGGCAATATGCTTTAGCTCCGGACGGTTTTGGAAGTAATCGTAGATTCCTTTTACCAACGGATCTTCGGGACCTACTACTATCATTTGGATGTTCTCTTTTAGAGCAAAAGCACTGATTGCTTCAAAATCGGTTGCTTTGATGTTGACATTCTCGCCTACGGCAGTTGTTCCGGCATTTCCCGGAGCAATGTATAGTTTTTCAACTTTCGGACTTTGGGCAATTTTCCATGCCAGTGCATGTTCGCGGCCGCCCGAGCCTAGTAATAATATCTTCATCTTTGTATTGTTATGGATTTATACTGTTATCTATGATTTGTATGGATACGGTGGTGTCTTTGTCAGTTTTATAAGTTCTGCTCAAAGTACCGGGTGATTTTCTCATGCAGATGTACACGGTCGCGTCCTGCTACGTTGTGCTTGTGGCACGGGTAGATAAACAGGTCGGGATAAGTGCGGGCATCTACACAGGCTTTCATGAACGACAGGGTGTGCTGTGGCACGCAGGTGTCGTCGTGGTCGTCGTGAATAATCAATAGGTGACCTTTCAGTTGGCCGGCAAGGTTTTTCAGATTACATTCTTTGTAGCCTTCCGGATTGCTTTCCGGTGTATCCATATAGCGTTCGCCGTACATCACTTCATAATAGCCCCAGTCGATTACCGGGCCTCCGGCAACGCCTACTTTGAATATTTCCGGGTAACGAAGCATCAGGGCGGTAGTCATGTGTCCTCCGAAGCTCCATCCGTGTACGCCGATGCGTTCGCTGTCTACGTAGGAGAGGGATTTCAGGAATTCAACGCCTTTTACCTGGTCTTTACCTTCTTCGATGCCAAGACGGCGGAAGGTGGCATTTTCAAATGCCAGTCCACGGTTGCTGCTGCCACGATTGTCGATGGTAAACATGATATAGCCTTTACCTGCCATGTATGTGTCCCATCCGCGTGCGCCGTTTTGCCATCCTCCGGTGACGCATTGCGCGTGAGGACCTCCGTAGACGTATACGATGACGGGATATTTCTTGGCCGGGTCAAAGTTGGCCGGTTTCATCAGGCGATAATGCAGGTCGGTGGTGCCGTCTGCCGCTTTGATTGTTCCGGTTTCGATGCTTGGCATTTGGTAGCCTTCGTAAGGGCTTTCAGCAGTCAGCAGATTGGCTGTTTCTTTGAAGTTTTTGGTGTCTACCAGGTTGATGACGCGAGGCTGGTCTTTTGTTGAATAACGGTCGATAAGATAAGTGCCGGAAGCGCTAAGCATGCCGCTATGTTCGCTTTCTTTGCAGTTCTCGAACGGTTGGCTTATCTTTCCATTGCTCACGTTTACAGCGAAATGTCCGCTTCTCAAGCCTTCTACGGCTGTGAAGATGATTTCTTTACGCTTTGTGTTGAATCCCAGGACGTCGCTAACCAGCCAGTTGCCTTTGGTCAGTTGTTTGACTTTGCCGGCCTGGAAGTAAGTACCACCGTTGGCGCTGTTATAAGTTTCACCTTTCATGTTGGCTGCATTGGCATCAAAGAGATAAAGATGGTTGTAGCCGTCACGCTGACTTTGATAGATGAACTTGGTAGGGTCCCACGGCAAAAATACGATTGCGTTTTGTGGCTCCACGTATTTAGGATGCATTTCTTCGTAGAGAACGCCCATCGGCTCTCCTGTCTCTGCGTTATACTGGCAAAGTTTGGCGTGGTTCTGGTCACGGTTTACTTCAATCAGGTAGAGGCTTTTTTCATCCGGTGACCAGCTGATATTGGTGAAATAACGGTCTGTGGGATCACCTGCGTTCAGATAAATGCTTTTACCGGTAGCAGGGTTGTAAATACCCACTTTTACCTGATGGCTCGTCATTCCTGCCATCGGATAACGTACATTGTTCACTTCGCCTACGCGTGCAGTGATGTCTACAAGCGGGTATTGTGTCACCATGCTCTCGTCCATACGGTAGAAAGCGAGCAGGTTGCCTTTCGGGCTCCAGAAAGTACCTTTGTTGATACCGAATTCATTGCGGTGTACAGTCTGCCCGCAAACGATGCCTTCAGGTTCATTGGTTACCGCTTTTTCGTTCACATACAGATTGTTACCTATCGTGTATGCCACGTTTCCACTGGCTGCGCAATAGTCTTCATTATCTGCTCCGTCTTTGGGTTTGAGAGTGCTGACAACTTGATTGCTCTTGAAATCATATACAATGAACTTTCCTGCTATCTTGAATAGCATTTGTGGCTTATCGGCCCATGGGAAACTGACGGAATACAGGTGTGATAACTTTCCTGCCTTGTTCTCTTCAAGCACTTTGTTGATCTGTTCACGAGTGATAACCATTGTTTCCTTTCCCGTTTTGGGTTGGATAGAATAAAGGGTATCTACGCCCGGCTTGATACATTCGTCACCCCACCATTGCAGTCCGTACAGGTTGTCTGCATAGCGGTAACTCTCGCCACCCGGAATCAATTCTTCCAGTGTCGGCTTTTTGGTTTCTTGTGCCATAACATTGAATCCGATTGGTAGTGCCAACAATAAAAGCATGGCTCTTTTTCCAATTTTACTCATTGCTCTTTTCTTTATTATTTGTTTTTAAATCCTTCTATTTTTACTCTGTCCAAGGGAGTCTGCTTTATTTGAATGGCAGCACTCAACTTGGCGAAAGCGGTGAATAGGTCGTCAAATTGCTTCTCGTAGCTTTCTCTGTCGGAGGATATGTCCTCTTCCAAGTATTCAATCCTTTTCCTCAATTCTTCCAATTCCTGTTTCGGAGCATGGGAGAGCAGGTATTGACGCATGTGGACGAAGGCATCCATAATATTAATACTGACTTCAATAGCACGGGGACTTTTCAGAACTCCAGATAACATTGCTACACCTTGTTCTGTAAAAGCGTAAGGCATTTTGCGAGTACCACCCCAACTTGATATTCCATTTTGGAATATCAAGTTGAACTCGTCTTTATTTAATTGAAACATGAATCTTGCAGGAAATCGTTCGATGTTTCGTTTAATGGCTTTATTGAAGTTACCTGTGGTAACTTCATACATCTCCGCCAAATCAAAGTCCAACATAACTTTTTGACCTCTGATCTCATAAATTTTATTTTCAATGATAACAATGTCGTTCATTTTTTCTTTAATTGGTTGCTATCATAGATAGCTTATTGGCGAAAATGTTATTTGAACTTGAGGTTGCAATTTGTGACCTCAAGTTGGTTATCAGGGTGTTAATGAGTGTGTGATGTTATAATGTGTCATTAACTATTGAATGGTTTATTCCTCTTCCTTCTTCGGAATCCTCGGCTCCCGGTTCCCCCTAAATTCTCTTGGCCCTCTTGAATCTCTTCCTCCACGAAACTCTCCCCGCGGCTTTCTATCTCTGTCACCGCCTTTGAACTCACCACCTTCTCTGCGCGGCTTGTATTCTCCCTCTCTGCGAGGTCTGGATTCACCATCCCGACGCGGTTTGAACTCACCTTCGCGGCGTGGCTTAAATTCTTTTCTTTCTCTGAATCTTGGAGTCTGTTCTCCTTCAGCCTCTTTTTTTTCTTCTCCCTCTTCCTGGCTCTTGAACTCTTTGTATTTTCCGTCAAAAATCTCATATTTGCGGAACTCACACTCCAATGGTCCATTGAACAAAGGAACTTTCTGACTTGCTTTCAGACCAATCTGGTCGAAACACTCTTCCCGATAAGAAAGCACCCATGCCTCGTTTCCTACAAACGCATGTTTCAGACGTTCACCGATCATCTGATAAAGTCCAAGCAAATCATTAGTGGAAATACGTTCACCATATGGCGGGTTAGTGATGATAATCGACTTTTCCTGCGGCTGTTCAAACTGCTGGAACGGCTGCAGCTTCAACACGATGTCTTTCGATACGCCGGCAGCTTTTATATTGTGAGTCGCAATCTCATTAGCTTTCGGATTGTTATCATATCCGTAAATCTTATGAGCAAATTCGCGCTCCTGACTGTCATCATTGTAAATCTCATCGAACATATCCGCATCGAAATCTACCCATTTCTCAAAAGCAAATCCTTTACGGAACACTCCCGGAGCGATATTCTTAGCAATCAGTGCCGCTTCAACAGGGATAGTACCCGAACCACACATCGGGTCGATCAAATCACATTCTCCGCGCCATCCGGTCATTAGAATCATGCCGGCAGCCAATACCTCATTTAACGGGGCTTCTACTGCTTCCTGGCGATAACCGCGACGGTGAAGTGATTCTCCGGACGAGTCCAAAGACAACGTACAGGTAGTCTGTGCAATATGAATATTCAGAAGTACATCCGGATTGTTGATACGTACCGACGGACGTTTCCCTGTTTTATCACGGAAATAATCCACAATCGCATCTTTCACCTTATACGAAACGAATTTCGAATGGCGGAACTCATCACTGAATACTACTGCATCGATAGCGAACGTCTTGTTCACATCGAGATATTCTTCCCATGGAATAGCCTGTATTTGATTATAAACCTCATCGGCATCTTTGGCTGTAAAGTTTTTAATTGGTTTCAGGATACGGATGGCGGTGCGAAGGCAAAAATTCGCCTTATACATCATACGTTTATCTCCTGTGAATGAAACCATGCGGCGTCCTATTTGAATGTCGTTGGCTCCTAATGCTGTCAGTTCTTCTGCAAGTATCTCTTCCAGTCCCTGGAAAGTCTTGGCTATCATCTCGAATTGTTCGCTCATATAGATTCTTTTGATTTTATTTTTTTGCTTTAGTTTGTACGATTCTTGCTCCTGCAGGAACATTCTCCGTTACCCAGATATTACCGCCTACGGTTGCGTCACGTCCGATGGTGATTCTTCCCAAAATAGTGGCGTTGGAATAAACAATCACATTGTCTTCCAGGATCGGATGGCGGGGGATTCCCTTGATTGGTTTTCCGTCGGCATCCAGCGGGAAACTCTTGGCTCCTAGGGTGACACCCTGATATAGTTTAACATTGTTTCCGATGATACTCGTGGCACCGATTACAACACCCGTACCGTGGTCGATAGTGAAGTGAGTGCCAATCTTTGCGGCCGGATGGATATCAATTCCCGTTTCGCTATGCGCCATCTCCGTGATGATGCGGGGAATCAAAGGAACACCCAGTTCCAGCAGTTCATGCGCGATACGGTAATTGCTGATCGCTTTAATGGCCGGATAGCAAAAAATTACCTCTCCATAACTTTCGGCAGCCGGATCGCCGTTATAGGCGGCTTCCACATCGGTTGCCAGTATTCTTCTCATGGCAGGTAGCTTACTGATGAATTTAGCAGCAAGACGTGTAGCCTCTTCCCGTTTCGAGTCGGAGCAGACGTTGCATTTCCCCTCTATGGAAGTGCTAAAACACAATCCGGCCAGGATCTGCTCACAAAGTAAGTCAAACAATTTTTCAATGTTGACGCCGATGTGATAATTAATTGTCCGGCTGTTAATAGTAGAATTTCCGTAGTATCCGGGGAAGAGAATGGAGCGTGAAAGCTCAATAATTTCATACAAGACTTTAGCAGAGGGCAGTGGTTCGCCATCTTTGTGCTGATGAAACAGTCCTTTATAAGATTCGCTTTCCGATAGCTCATCGACTGCCTGTGTCAAAATGTGGGTGAAGTTCAGTGGACTCATTAGGTCAGTTACTCATATTTATATGGGCACAAAGGTATTAAAAAAAATAATAAAATTCGCTGGGATTCAGGATAAATAATGTATTTTTGTCACATTCAAAACATGACATGAATAAGGGGACTGATGAATCGGAAGACTGCTATGAAACTATTTGGACTGTTGGGGTTGTTGATGTTGTTGAGTTGCGGATATGCTGATAGACACCGCAATAACTCTTCGTGCGAACAGGTGTTGGTTGATTCTCTGGAAGTTCGTATACAGGATTCTTTGTTTTCCAATGTGCATTATTCCCGCTCACAGGTGCTTGACGCACTGACACAGACGCAAGATTCCCAGGTCTATTATCGTCTGCTTGCCCTTTATGGGAAAACATTCTTTGTCTCTTCCGATTATGATTCTATACTCTATTACAACCGCCGGGTAAAAGAATTTTCCCGCAATGCTTCCCAATCTTCTGAATCTCTCCAATCTCCACAATGGAATGATGTATTATCCGATGTTTATAATATCGAAGGCAACGTGTGGATGCAACTGAACCGCCCTGATTCTGCAATTACCGACTATAAGAAAGCCTACGAATATCGCCTGAAAGGAAAAAAACTGCACCTGCTCCCGGATATTTGTATCAATACTGCTGATGCCTACCTGCATCGCAGTGACTTGGCACACACTGCTTCGTATTATCGTCGTGCCCTGTTTCTCTGTGATTCGCTAAACTTGTCCGAGCACGCGAAATTCCCTGTCTACTACGGATTAGGGCAAACCTATATGGAACTGCGGGATTTCGATTTATCCAATCATTACTATGAATTGGCCGGACAGTATTTCGATGAGATGAACGTGAGCGAACGATGGACTTATCTCAACAATCGCGGTAATCATTATTATTACCGGAAAGACTATCAGGAAGCTTTGAAGTATATGCGCAGGGCCAATGTGCTTGTCTCTTCTTATCCGCAGATGGTGTTTGAACAGAATTTTATCAAAGTAAACCTGGGAGAATTGTACCTGCTGACTGACAAACTGGACTCCGCACAGTCCTGTCTGGATGAGAGTTATCGATTCTTCTCCGATATACAGCATAACTCGGCCGTACATTACATCGAAACCCAGATGATTGAACTGGCATTGAAGAAAGGAAATATAGCTCAAGCGAAAACAATGATTGCCCGGACTGCTCCTGTCGGGCATCTTGACGCCAATATGCTGACTATACGCAATCAGTATCTACAACATTATTTTGAGCAGATTGGTGATTACCGTCATGCCTATGAGTATCTGAAACGCGATTGTCATCTGGATGATTCCATTCGTAGCGAACGAGTACAGATGCGTGTTGCCGAACTGGATATGCGCTACCGGCAAGATACAATCGTGCTTCGTAAAGAAATGCAGATTCAGCGACAGGCAGGAGAGATGAGGGTGCTCAAATTGAGCGTATTTATCTGGGTGCTTGTCTGCTTGCTGCTTGTGGTGGGAGTAGTGGTGGTTGTCTGGTATATGCGTAAAAAGAGAGAGTTTCTTCGTCAGCGTTTCTTCCAGCAAATCAACCGGGTTCGCATGGAGAATTTGCGGAGCCGTATTTCTCCTCATTTCACTTTTAATGTATTGGGACGTGAAATTAACCAGTTTAACGACTCGGAAGAGGTGAAACATAATCTGATGGAGCTGGTGAAGTATCTTCGTCGGAGCCTCGAACTGACCGAGAAGTTGAGTGTATCCTTGCAAGATGAACTGGATTTCGTGCGTACATACATCGAATTGGAGCGCGGGCGTGTGGGGGAAGATTTTGTTGCGACAGTCACAGTGGAGGATGGATTAGATGCAACCCGCATTATGATTCCTTCTATGATTGTACAAATTCCGGTAGAAAATGCGATTAAGCATGGGCTGGCGGGAAAGGACGGAAAAAAGGAACTAAGTGTATATGTTTCCCGTGAAACAAATGGGATTCGCATGACGATTACTGACAACGGACGCGGATATCTTCCGCAAGTGGCTTCCGCCACACGGGGGACTGGCACAGGGCTGAAAGTGCTTTATCAGACCATCCAATTACTGAATACAAAGAATAAAAGTGATAAAATACGTTTTGATATAACCAACAGAAGCGATGGACAAACCGGTACGCAAGTGTCGGTATATATCCCGTTTCGTTTTTCTTATGATTTATGATGGAGACAGAAGAAAAGTATAAGGTAGTCATCGTTGACGATGAACGTACAGCGATTGATGCTTTGCGCCGCGAGTTAGAGCCCTATCGTGAATTTGAAGTAAAAGGAATTGCAGGGAATGGTGCAAAGGGTAAAAAGATGATTATGGAGTTGCATCCGGATTTATTGTTTCTCGATGTGGAGCTTCCGGATACATTGGGGCTTAACCTGCTAAGTGAAATTAGAGAGGATATTTTGTGGGATATGAAGGTGGTGTTTTACACCTCTTATGATAAATACTTGCTTCAGGCATTGCGTGAGTCGGCTTTCGACTTCCTGTTAAAGCCTTTTGAAGCGGAAGACCTGAAAGTGATTATGGAGCGTTACCGGAAGGCGATGACCTCTGCTTCGCTTCCTCTTTTGCCCTCTTTTGCCTCTTCTATCAGTGCATTAATGCCACAACAGGGCATGTTTATGATTAGCACAGTGACGGGTTTCAAGCTTTTACGCCTGGAAGAAATCGGCTTTTTTGAATATCTGAAAGACAAACGTCAATGGCAGGTAGTCTTGTTTAATCAGACTCGCCTGAATTTGAAACGGAATACAAAAGCAGAAGATATTATCAGTTATTCACAAGCTTTTGTGCAGATTAGCCAATCGGCTATTGTAAATGTTAATTATCTGGCAATGATTGATGGTAAGTGTTGCCAGCTTTATCCGCCTTTCCATGATAAGAATGATCTGATGATTTCCCGAAG
Source organism: Bacteroides sp. 1001302B_160321_D4 (assembly GCF_015667765.1). Lineage (NCBI taxonomy): Bacteria > Pseudomonadati > Bacteroidota > Bacteroidia > Bacteroidales > Bacteroidaceae > Bacteroides > Bacteroides sp. 1001302B_160321_D4. The sequence continues at coordinate 33,673 of NZ_JADPLO010000001.1, forward strand.
TTTTCTAAAAGAACTGCAAGAGCGTTTCTTTGTTTTGTAATGTAGACCTTATAAATTGCAATACGCCACTTCTTCAGCAGAAGCGGCGTATCTTTTTTGTTAGAATATTAGAATGAGAGAGAGTTTATGTTACATATTTGTATTATCCATCGTAACGGTCATTTCTGGTACCAGTACGTAGGCTTGTTTTTTAGCGTTCCATTTATAATAATTGGTAGTAACGGTCTTGCCTTCATACATATAGTTGATGCGTAGGTCTTTTTCCCATTCGTCCTTGCTGCTATTCCACTTTAAGGCTTCGCTTTCAATCATACGTTTATTGTCATCGTACTTGTAGTTGTACTTCATGTAGTTGGCAAGTGTGTTTCCGTCCATTTTGTAAACGGTCTGTCCTACTGTCATACCATTCTCTTCGATTGGATTATAAATCAATTGATTATCGTAGCTACGTGCAGAAGTAGCAAGCGATACAACAAGAAGAGCTGCAGATAAAACGAACATTTTTAAAGATACTTTTGCTTTCATGGCTATTTAAGTTTTTGAATTATACTTTCATTTGTCTATCAAATGTATTGGTTTTACGCTGCAAATCTACATATTAATTTGGTATTTATGCATTTTAGAAGATGAAATATTGTCAAAATGTCAATGGGTGGGGCGGAGGATAGGTTGCTTTTTGCCAAGATTGGTGACAAAAAAATATCCGGCAGTCAATCTGCCGGATATAGAATGAATCACTTCGTCGAAAAAGGATTCCTTTTTCTAGCTTTCTGGATAATGAGTTAAATAATGTTATTATCTATACTTGCTTCTATTTTGTAAGCGGAAACCCCGGATAAGGTGGAGTCAGTCTGCGCAATTAGTATCTAAAAGATAGCAATTCCTTATTAAGCTGGCCTTTATTCACTTAATGGTTTAATGTGCTTCAAGCCAATTTTTGCCCCATCCGCAATCTGCTTTCAAGGGGACGTGCATGCGGTATGCTTTCTCCATTTCTTCAATGACAATTTCTTCTACGCGCTCTTTTTCATTGACGGGAACGCTGAAATTTAATTCGTCATGTACTTGCAGGATCATTTTGGCTTGTATTCCTTCGGCTTGGAACCGTTGATAGATACGTGCCATTGCTACTTTTATAATATCTGCCGCACTTCCCTGGATAGGGGCGTTGATGGCATTTCGTTCCGCATATCCGCGTACAACGGCATTGCGGGAGTTGATGTCCGGCAAAAAGCGCTTCCGGTGGAAAATTGTTTCTACATAACCTTTTTCCTGGGCCACCTGAATACTTTTGTCCATATAGGCTTTCACTCCCGGATAAGTTTCAAAGTAACCGTCGATTAGTTCTTTGGCTTCTTTGCGGTCTACATTCATCCGTTCGGCAAGGCCGAATACGGATATGCCATAGATGATACCGAAATTGGCAGTCTTGGCTTTACGGCGCATATCGGAACCTACATCTTTCAGATCAATCTTATAGATTTTGGCAGCGGTGGCAGCATGAATATCGTGATTGCTAAGGAAAGCGTCGATCATATTCTTATCCTCGCTAAGGTGCGCCATAATACGCAATTCGATCTGCGAATAGTCGGCAGAGAAGAAGAGGCAGCCTTCATCGGGGATGAATGCTTTACGGATTTCTTTTCCATTCTCGTCGCGGATAGGGATATTCTGTAAGTTCGGGTTGCTTGAACTAAGGCGTCCCGTAGCGGTTACAGTCTGGTTGAAAGAGGTATGCACCCTTCCTGTGCGTGGGTTGATAAGTAGGGGAAGCGCATCGATATACGTGCCCAATAGCTTTTTCAGTCCGCGATGTTCCAGAATCTTTTCTACCACAGGATGTTTATGCCGGAGGCTTTCGAGCACTTCTTCCGAGGTGACGTACTGCCCGGTCTTGGTCTTTTTCGCCTTTTCTACAATCTTCAGCTTGTCAAACAAGACTTCGCCGACTTGTTTGGGTGAAGCGATGTTGAAGGTCTCACCGGCCAGTTCGTAGATTTCTTTTTCGATTTGCTCCATCTGGGCGGTGAAATGAGCGGATGATTGTTGCAGTGCTTCCGTGTCCAGTAATACTCCGTTCCGTTCGATATTGACTAATACCGGAACAAGAGGCATTTCTATATCATAGAATAAACGTTCGGCGTCATTCTCTTTCAGCTCTTTCTCCAATACGTTTTTCAGTTTCAGAGTGATGTCCGCATCTTCGCAAGCGTACAGATATACATCTTTCGGGTCGAGGTCGCGCATGTTCTTCTGATTCTTTCCTTTGGGGCCTATCAGTTCGTCAATATGGATGGTCTGATAATGCAGATAAATTTCTGCCAGGTAATCCATACCATGACGGAGCTCCGGTTGAAGAACATAGTGAGCGATCATCGTATCGAAAAGCGGACCTTTTACTACTGCACCATAATTTTGGAGAACGATCATATCGTATTTGATATTCTGTCCGACTTTTAACGAATTCTCATTTTCGAAGACCGGGCGGAACTCCTTCACGATTTTTAACGCTTCGTCCCGGTCTGATGGAACAGGAACATAAAATGCTTCATTTTCGGCAATGGAAAAACTCATTCCGACCAATTCTGCATCCATTGGTTCGGTTCCAGTGGTTTCCGTATCTAACGAGAGAATTTTAGATGTAAGTAACTTTTGAATAATTTCTCTTCTTTTATTCTCTGTATCAATGAGTTGATAGTTGTGTGGCTGCGATTCTAACGTCTCTAGATTTGATTTTTTTGCTTCATTCGGCTCATTGGGCGTGAAATTCGCAAACAAATCGCCTTGTATTCCGCCTCCTTCTTCGGGAAAAAGTGGAAGAGGAAAGGGGGCACTTTTTCCGGTGGCGATTTTGCTTCCGGGAGCGGAGGTTATTCCATTTCCGGAAACCTCTTTTTTTAGTACCCGGTCGATGAGCGTTCTAAATTCCAGTTCTTCGAAAATACTGCGAAGTGAATCTTCGTCTGCTTCTTCGCGGACAAGAGAATCCATTTCAAGTTGGATGGGCACATCGATTTTAATCGTGGCGAGGAATTTCGAGAAAGTAATCATTTCTCGGTTCGTTTCCACTTTTGTTTTCAGTGCACCTTTCAGTTGGTCGGTATGCTCTAATAAATTTTCGATGCTTCCGAATTCGGAAATCAGTTTTTGAGCAGTCTTTTCTCCTACTCCGGGACATCCGGGGATATTATCTGAAGAGTCTCCCATCAGTCCGAGCATGTCAATCACTTGTGCCGGAGACTGAATGTCAAACTTGGCTTTCACTTCTTCAACACCCATCACTTCGAAACCTCCTGTGTGCTTGGGACGGTACATAAATACCTTGTCGCTTACCAACTGCCCGTAATCTTTGTCGGGAGTCATCATATAGGTGGTGATACCTTGACGACCGGCTTCGGTGGCAAGCGTACCTATCACGTCGTCGGCTTCGTAGCCTGCAACTTCCAGAATAGGGATGCGGTAAGCACGAATAATATCCTTTATAATAGGTACGGAAAGGCGGATCGCTTCCGGAGTTTCTTCACGCTGCGCTTTATATTGTTCGAAAGCTTCGTGGCGGAAGGTAGGTCCTGCAGGGTCGAAGGCTACTCCTATATGAGTGGGATTCTCTTTTTTCAGCACTTCTTCGAGGGTGTTTACAAAACCCAGTATAGCTGAAGTGTTGAATCCTTTGGAATTGATTCTTGGGTTCTTAATAAAGGCATAATACGCCCGATATATCAGTGCATAAGCGTCTAAAAGAAATAATTTATTACTTGAATCCATAGATTTAATTAATTTTTCATGGTAAAAGTACAAAAAAATACGGTATTCAGCGTTTTATTATTACTTTTGTGCTCAAATTGTGTAATTAATGGACAACATCTCACTCATCAGAACTCCGATTGAAGCAGAACTGAGAGACTTCAAAGAACTTTTTGATAGTTCTCTCTCCAGTTCAAATGCATTGCTCGATAGTGTCGTATCTCACATACGGCAGAGGAATGGTAAGATGATGCGTCCTATTCTTGTTTTGCTGGTGGCACGTCTTTATGGTGCTGTATGTCCTTCCACTCTTCATGCAGCTGTTTCATTGGAACTCCTTCATACAGCCAGTTTGGTACATGACGACGTCGTGGATGAAAGTACCGAACGCCGTGGACAACTCTCGGTGAATGCTATCTTTAATAATAAAGTAGCCGTATTGACGGGCGACTATTTGCTGGCAACCAGCCTGGTGCATGCCGAACTGACGAATAGCCACCGCATTATTCAACTGGTGTCTACTCTTGGGCAGGATCTTGCTGACGGCGAGTTGCTTCAGCTTTCAAATGTAAGTAATCATAGCTTTTCTGAGGAGGTTTACTTTGATGTAATCCGTAAGAAGACTGCCGCTCTTTTTGCTGCCTGTACGAAAGCTGCCGCTTTTTCGGTAGGTGTAGGGGAGGGAGAAGCCGAACTAGCTCGTTTGTTGGGCGAATATATTGGTATCTGCTTTCAGATAAAAGATGATATTTTCGATTACTTTGATAATAGAGAGATTGGCAAACCGACAGGTAATGATATGCTTGAAGGTAAACTGACATTGCCCGCTTTGTATGTATTGAACACGACAAAAAACGATGAGGCGCAAGAATTGGCAATCAAGGTAAAGGAGGGTGCAGCTACTCTCGATGAAATTGCCCATTTGATCTCGTTTATCAAAGAAAACGGGGGTATTGAATATGCCGTTCAGACGATGAATGTCTATAAGCAAAAGGCTTTTGATTTACTGGCTTCTTTGCCGGAATCTGATATTTGTGTAGCTCTCCGAGCTTACTTGGATTACGTAGTAGACCGCGAAAAATAATTACTTCCGGTGCTTGCCCAGAAGTGAATAGCACGATAATAATCGATCCCAATCTTCTATCTTTCCCGATTTCATCGCTTTTCCTAAAAGGAAACTCTTGTCTATTTCTTCAGTTGTACGAAGATCTAGAGAACATAATTGGGCTGCTTGTTCTATGTACTTCCAGGCTTGTTCCTTGCTGATGTGCCCGCATGTTTGGGAGGCGCGCGCCAAGCTGACAAGCAATCCCATGTCCCATCCGATAATCCCTTTTTCTAAGTCATTTATCCATATAATCGGGTCTCTTCTTTCCTCTGTATATTTCACGAATTTGTATAGATTCTTTCCTTGCCGGATGAAGCGTTCTACTCCGAAAAAGCGCTTTTGGATGATACTTTCGAACTCGTTGATGTTCTCTGTGGAGAGTAAGTAGGGGAGCATAATCTGGTAGGAGACTCTGTCTCCTTCGTTGATCAGGAACTGGAATAATCCGGTGACGGACTCGGTATCGGTGCAGTGGAACTCTTCTGCCAGCAGTCTGGATAGCTTTTGCGGATGGACTCCGGTCTCCATGGAGTTGAGATAGAAGCCTTGCAGTCCAGCTTCCATATAACCGATGCGTAGCCCCTTCTTTTTCTCTGTTCCGAGGATGAGATTCAGAGGGTTGTGATTGAATCGTAAGGTTCTCGTGTAAGCGTCCATCCTTAATACCTCCATAAAGTTCATGAAAAGCGTGAGAACTGTTGCCATGTATTTTCCTGAGGCTTCGGCAAGCCGTTATGAGTATACAAGCAACAGTCCCACGCTCCATTCGATATATAACAAAATTATATACATGAAGGTGCGTGAGACCCGTTTGCTTATTACCATTCATAACTTTGAATTTTGCCGAATTCCAGGAACTGGTAATAAATGAAACGTTCTCTAATATAACTAATTAGCTATATTTTCATCGCTAAACCATTTACAAAGATAATTATTTTTCTGAATTGCCCAGTAACTATCTTTAGTTTTTCTTAAATAAAAAATACCGCGTCGATTCCCGTGATACGGGAGTCGCGCGGTAAGGCGTATTTGATTGCTAATGTAGCCTTTAATTTTTAGAAGAACTTGATTTCTTCGCCTTTGATGTCGGAAAGGAGGAGGTTGGCTAAACGGCTGGTTCCCAAACGGAACAGTTGATTATCCAGCCATTCTTCACCTAATAGTTCTTTTACAATAGTGTAGTAAATAATCGCATCGTTAACAGTGTTGATACCACCTGCCGGTTTGAATCCAATCTTGTTTCCTGTCTTCTGATAGTATTCTTTGATAGCTTCACACATCACGTAAGCGGCTTCCGGCGTTGCGGCAGGCTGCTGCTTTCCGGTAGACGTCTTGATAAAGTCTGCGCCCGAATACATGGATAGGATAGAGGCTTTCTTGATGTTGGAAGCACTCTTTAATGCGCCTGTTTCGAGGATTACTTTGAGGTGGCGTTCCTTGCAAACTTCTTTTAGTTCCTGTATTTCTTCGCACATTCCTTCGTAGTCTCCGCTAAGGAACTTGCCGATGGAAATCACAATATCTATTTCGTCTGCACCGTCTGCAATGGCTAGTGCTGTTTCTGCCACTTTCACTTCAATAAATGTCTGTGAAGAGGGGAAACCTCCTGATACACAGGCAATATTGACTCCATCTACTTCCAACGTGTTTTTAACGATGGCTGCAAAGTTGGGGTACACACAGATGGCTGCTACGTTTTTCAGATCAGGATATTCGTCGTCAAACTGATTGACTTTTTCAGTAAAGTGCATCACGCTTTCGTCGCTGTCAGTACTGTTTAGGGTGGTCAGATCAATGCAGTTGAACAGGAATTTCTTAACGTCCTCCGTGTTGTTCTCCGGCACTTTTTTCTCAATCAATTCAGCTACGCGAGCTTGAATATCTGCATCGCTCAGATTGGTATTATACTTTGCCAATGCGGCTTTGTACTTGTTGGGCTGTGAGTTATTCTCTTCCATGATCTTTCAGTTTTGGGTTGTTGATATGTCTTTTATTATCTCGTTTCGTTTTCTTCTCCATGCTTTTCCGGAAAGCGTCAGTGATGTCTACTCCCGTTTGGTTGGCGATGCAGAGAAGCACCCATAAGACGTCTGCTATCTCTTCATCTATGTTGTCTTTTTCTCCTTCCTTGAAGGATTGGTCGCCATATTTGCGGGCCATGACACGGGCCAGTTCTCCTACTTCTTCCGTCAGGACTGCCATATTGGTCAACTCGCTGAAGTAGCGGACACCGTATGTTTTCACCCATTGGTCCACTTGTTTCTGTGCTTCTTCCAGAGTCATTTTTTTTATGATTAGTGATTAATGATTAGTATGGAATATCTATTCTTTGTTTTTGGTATCCATGCATATAGTAACAGGACCGTCGTTTAAAAGTTCAACTTTCATGTCTGCTCCGAAGATTCCTGTGCCTATTTCTTTTCCCAGTGCACCGCTTAAATCTTTGCAGAATTGCTCGTAGAGTGGGATAGAGACATCCGGTTTGGCTGCTTTGATGTAGGAGGGGCGATTTCCCTTTTTGGTAGAAGCGTGTAGCGTGAACTGGCTGATAACTAAAATTTCGCCTCCATCTTCTAAAATAGAGTTGTTCATCACCCCATTTTCATCGTCGAAGATACGTAGATTTACTATCTTTTTGCAGAGCCAGTCGATGTCTTCCTGCCCGTCTGATTCTTCGATGCCAACTAATATCAGCATCCCTTTTCCGATGGACGATTTGCAGTGTCCTTCAATGGTTACTGACGCATGGCTTACCCGTTGTATAACTATTCGCATTGTTATTTATTCTATTTCGTGGTTAGGAAAGGCAAATTTACAAAATTCGAAAGAGAAAACGGTGTGTTGACAGGAAAATATTATAAGGTTTTGCCGAAAGCTTTAATGGCTTATTATTTAGGCCTAAAAATGATAGGAAGATAACTGGCTCCACTCCGCCGGCTTCTTATTCATTTTTTGATGATTCATTGTTTAATCCCTCTTTTACGGTCTTGGCTTTCGCTTCTCCGATGATAACGGCAATCTCCTCAAAAGAGGCTTCTTTTATTCGTTTTACGCTCTTAAACTCTTTCAAAAGTGCTGTTTTTGTCTTTTCTCCGATGCCTTTGATATTATCCAGTGCGGACGCAACTTGTCGTTTGCTGCGTTTATCACGATGGAAACTAATAGCAAAACGGTGTACTTCATCCTGAATCTGTGTCAGCAGACGGAATAATGGGCTTTGCTGTTTGATGCCAATCGTCTGCGGAGGAAATCCAAAAAGCAGTTCCGATGTGCGGTGGCGGTTATCCTTTGCCAGTCCGGCAATAGGAATAGCCAGATTCAGTTCGTCTTCAACGACTTCTCTGACGACCTCCATTTGACCTTTTCCACCATCAGTGATAATCAGGTCGGGTAGAGGAGAATTCTCCTCGATAGCGCGTTGATAACGCCTTCTGACGACCTCTTTCATGGAAGCATAGTCATCAGGCCCTACAACCGTCTTTATATTGTATTTCCGGTAATCTTTCTTTGATGGCTTGGCCTTCTTAAATACAACACAGGCTGCCACGGCATCAGAGCCCTGTATGTTTGAGTTATCAAAACACTCGATTTGCAGCGGCGGCCTTTCCAAATGTAATTCTTGCTGAATTTCTTTCATTAAACGCATACTCCTTTGTTCCGGATTCAGCTTTTCCGCCTGTTTTAGGCGGTCGGCCTTGTACTGTTTCACGTTTAGAACCGAAAGATCCAGCAATTTCTTCTTATCTCCCCGCAGTGGAACGGTAAATACGATATTGTTTAACTCCAAATCGAGTTCAAAAGGCACTATAATCTCTCTGGACTGGCTTTTATAGCGTTCCCGCATTTCAATAATACCAAGCGTCAAAAGTTCCTCTTTTGATTCGTTCAGCTTCTTTTTATATTCGAACGTGAAAGCCTGATTGATGGCGCCGTTTGTGATGTGCAGATAATTGATGAAAGCAGAGTTCGACTCGTCTTCTTCGATTGAGAATACATCGATATTGTGCAATACGGAGCTTACTACCTCTGATTTGGAGCGGTAACTCTCTATCAGAAGATATTTCTCTTTCACTTTCTGCGCCTCTTCAAACTTCATTTCGGCTGCCAACGTCTGCATCTTTTCCAATAGCATACGGCTGATGTCTTGTGTATTCCCTTTCAGGATTTCCTTGATTTCATCTATGTTTTTGAGATATTCTTCCTGTGATTGCAACCCGATGCATGGTCCGGCGCAGTTTTTTATATGATATTCCAGACATACATTAAATTTGCCCGCCCGTATGTTTTCCGGACTTAGGTTTAAATTGCATGTGCGCAAGGGATATAAATGCTTTATCAGGTCCAATACCGCATACATTGATGGAATGTGACTGTACGGGCCATAATAAGAAGAACCGTTCCTGATAACCTTTCTTGTTTTGAAGATTCTCGGAAAGTACTCATTCTGCACGCAAATAGAAGGGTAGGTCTTGTCGTCCTTTAACAGAACGTTGTAGCGCGGCTTATATTTCTTTATCAGATTATTCTCCAGCAATAACGCATCTTCTTCTGTGTTGACTACGATATAGCGAATATCAGCGATTTTACTGACCAATACTCGTGTCTTTCCCGGCTCATGCTCTTTGCTGAAATAAGAATAGACTCTTTTCTTTAGATTTTTCGCCTTTCCAACGTATATAATCGTTTCTTCCGTATTCAGGTATTGGTAAATACCCGGTTTCTCGGGAAGGTTGGCTACAATCCCTTTCAGATATTCATTGGTTTTGCTTTTGCTTTCCGGTTCTACATTCATAATCGTTAGGTATGAGAGATCGCTAGCTGCTTACTTTTGACATATTCGCTGCAAATAGATGCAAGTCCTTTATAAAGTCAATACCGATTCTACTTCTACGTCGTCTCCGAATACTGATTTTCCATTCAGTTCTTTCAGCTCAATGATGAAGTTTACATATACCTTTTTAGGTTTTAATCTTTTCACCAATTCGCAAGCCGCTTTCATCGTGCCTCCTGTTGCCAGCAAGTCGTCGTGTAATAGAACTACGTCATTCTCATCCAAAGCGTCTTTGTGAATTTGCACGGTGTCCTTCCCGTATTCCTTGTCATAGCTTTCTTCAATCGTTTCTGCAGGTAGCTTTCCGGGCTTGCGGATAGGAATGAAACCGGCGTTCAGGCGGGTGGCTAAAATCGGTCCCATGATGAAACCTCTTGATTCTATTCCTACTACTTTGGTAATCCCTTTATCCTTATACATATCAAACATGATGTTTGATAATTCCTGCAAGCACCACGGATCTTTGAATAGAGTGGTGACATCGTAGAACAGGATTCCGGGGATCGGAAAATCGGGTACTTCCCGAATACTTTTGATTAGTGTTTCTTTGCTCATAATCATTGAATTATATCGTTTCTTTAAATGATTTGTTTCACGTGAAACGTTGCCGCCTATCGTCCCGAAAGCACGAGCAGTACGTTGATGTCGCTTGGAGAGACTCCCGGAATTCTGCTCGCTTGCGCAATCGTCTCCGGATCTATCTTTGCCAACTTTTGCCTAGCTTCGGTGGATAGGGACTGAATGGTAGAATAATCAAATTTCCCTTTGATCTTTATGCTCTCCAATCGTGCCAGCTTTTCAGCAATCATCCGTTCTCTGTCAATGTATCCTTGATACTTGATTAAGATTTCAGCCGCTTCGAGAATCTCTTCTTTTCGATCCTGATCCGAACTTGTCGCTTTCTCCAGTTCTCGTTGAAACGCCGGAACATGTTCTATTATATTCTCAATTGTCACCTGCGGACGGTTTAGAATTTCTATCAACTTGCATCCCTGACGTAGGGGAGTAGTTCCTATCTTTTCGAGAGCATCATTAATTAATGCCGGTTTCATCGAATAGTTGCGTGCGAAAGAGACGATTTGTTCCACAGCTTCCTTCTTGCTTCTTACCAATTGATAGCGATCTTCCTTTGCCAATCCAAGCTTAAATGCTTTTTCTGTCAGGCGCATATCTGCATCGTCCATGCGAAGCAAAATGCGATATTCCGCACGGGAGGTAAACATACGGTAGGGCTCATCCACACCTTTGGTAACCAAATCGTCGATTAATACGCCAATATATGCTTCGTCGCGAGCTAGAGTAAATGCTTCTCCGCCGTGGCAGTTGATATGCGCATTGATGCCGGCTATCAATCCTTGTCCTCCTGCTTCCTCATATCCGGTAGTGCCGTTTACTTGTCCGGCAAAGAACAGGTTTTTGATAATCTTCGATTCCAACGTATGTTTTAATTGGGTCGGATCGAAGTAATCATATTCGATAGCATATCCCGGACGATAGATAACCAGATCTTTGAAAGCCGGGATTTGTTTCAGTGCCGCAATTTGTATTTCCATCGGAAGTGAAGAAGAGAATCCGTTAAGATATAGCTCTTGTGTTGTTTCGCCTTCCGGTTCCAGGAATAATTGGTGCTGGCCTTTATCGGGGAAAGTAACAATCTTGGTCTCGATGCTAGGGCAATAGCGTGGTCCGATACTTTGTATCTGTCCGTTGAATAGGGGAGAATCGGGCAAACCTTCGCGCAAAATCCGATGTACTTCTTCATTAGTGTAGCATGTCCAGCATTGAAGTTGCTTTAAGTGGTGCGTGCTGGTATTCATGAAAGAGAACTTGTGGAAGTCACATTCGCCGGCTTGTGTTTCCATTTGGTCAAAATGAACGCTGCGTGCATCGATTCGTACCGGAGTACCGGTTTTCATTCTTCCATAGGTGATGCCGTGACGGGCGATGGATTCGGTCAATTGATAAGAAGCTGGTTCGGCCATTCTTCCTCCTGGTAATTGATGGCGACCTACGTGCATCAGTCCGTTGAGGAAAGTGCCTGCGGTGAGCACAATGCATTTCGCTTTGAAGGTGACACCCCACGCAGTGACCAATCCGGTAACCTCACCGTTTTCAACGAGCAGTTCGCATACTGTATCTTGCCAGATATGAAGGTTGGGTGTATTTTCTAGTTTCTCCCGCCAGGACCAAATGAACTTAGCCCGGTCGCATTGGGCGCGGGGACTCCACATGGCAGGGCCTTTCGAACGGTTTAGAATTCGGAACTGAATGGCTGTTTCATCTGTCACCAATCCCATTTGTCCACCCAGTGCATCTATTTCACGTACAATTTGTCCTTTGGCGATTCCTCCTACAGCCGGGTTGCAACTCATCTGCCCAATCTTGTTCATGTCCATAGTGATGAGACAAGTCTTGGAACCTAAATTAGCTGCGGCTGCCGCTGCTTCACAACCAGCATGTCCGGCACCAATTACAATTACGTCGTACTTAAAATCCATTCCTATCTTATTTATTATCAAACGCTGCAAAGTTACGGAAAAGTTGCGAGACTTGTATCTTCAAGCTGTTTTTGCTTCTGAAAATCCGGGGAGGAATCCGGTTTGACTGAAAAAATCGCCGTAATTTTGAGTTAGAAATATGCAGATTGTTCGAAAATAGGCCGCTTATTGGTTTTTGTGATTGTATGTTTTTGAATAGAATGGTAATAGATTGTGTTTTAAATTCCCTGTTTTGCTTTCTTTTTGTTAGTTGTGTGCTTGCTCAATTATGAATGCAACTAGAGAGTAAAAGGAAAGATTTGTTGAAAAGACGGATTGTTGTGGGAATAAACGTGAGGTTTACACTCAAAATCTACCCTACGTCTTGACATAAGTCAAAAAAATAAATCTGAATGTAATTTTTTGCATGATGGCTTTTGCTGTTTTCGCAAACAGCTATACCTTTGCAGTGTAGTTGTGAAACTACTTATATTTTAGGTATTAGAAAAAGGTAATAATTAAAAGGTATTAGTTTATAAAATTAAGGTATTAGATTTTAAGATTAGTTTTTAGGAAAAAGATTGTTTTGATTAGGTATTAGGAAAAAGACGTTTTCAGGTAAAGAGTAAATGAAAGATGAAGAAAAAGAAGAATCCCATTTATGGGGATTCTTTAAAGGTGGAGCGGAATGATTCGCTCTTTTTTTGTGCCCTTTCATTTCCAACTATTATTTTCTTTTGCTTCTCATTTGAACTGTATGGTAAGCTCGTTCGAGTTTCTTTTGGGGCAATTTGTTATTTGTCTGGATTCAATTAGTTTCAACCCTATTTGAAACAGTTTGTTTCAAGGTTTGAAACGATTCGTTTCTCGGTGTGAAACAAAGTGTTTCCCGTAATGAAACAGAATGTTTCAAAGCATGAAACAGATTGTCGTCTTGTGGGATACGAACCGCCGCCCTATAGCTTACGATTGTTTTGTCAGCATTTCTCTTGTCTGACTCATATTTGAAATCAAAAAAATAAAGTCTGGTGGCTATCATAGGACAAGATTCCCGGTAAAATTGAAGGGAAAAGCAAGAAATCAGAGCGATAAATGGTGGTGATAGATGATAGATAAGGTGATAGGTTACCGGCAATCTATCACCATGCTTGAAAGTACTATGAATAAACTGTTTCAAGAAGTCTGGTGATAGATGAAAGATGAAAGTGAAAAAATCTCTATGTATGAGAAAGAACTTTTTTATTTTCTATTTTGTAAGCCGGCAAAGTCTGCGTTTTTGAAAAAAAACAATATATTTGCAATCGTAAATATCGTAAAAGTAAGTAGTTACGGCGATTTTTATGAATTCTGTTTCCTTTTTTCGCAGGTAATGTGACAGTATGAACGATAAAATTGACACTATAGTAGCGGGAGTAAACCGGAAGGATGAAAAGATGTGGGGCGATTTCTACGATCGTTTTTATACTGCCTTATGTGTTTATGTATCAAAGATATTGCCGGTCCCCGATGCGGTAGAAGATTTGGTGCAAGACGTTTTTATTTCTGTATGGGAAGGGAAGCGTACCTTTTCTGATATTAAAGAGCTTACCAATTATCTTTATCGTGCTTGCTATAATAATACCTTATTATATATACGCAATAATCAAATTCATGATACCATATTGAATTCTTTAGCCGAAGAAGAAAGCGTGGAGGACGAAGATATGATTTATGCATTGACGGTGAAAGAAGAAATTATCCGGCAACTCTATTGCTATATCGAAGAACTTCCGTCCGAGCAACGCCGGATTATCTTAATGAGAATCGAAGGACATACATGGGAAGAGATAGCGGAACGTTTAGAAATAAGTATCAATACTGTTAAAACTCAAAAGACACGCAGCTATAAATTCCTTCGTGAGAGGCTGGGCGACTCTGTTCATTCTATTATTCTTTGTTTATTTCTCTAAAAAGATAAAAAAATCAATTTGATACATCTTTATCTTTTTATTGATTACTTAAGATTTGTTTTCTTTGTTAAAAGCGAACGGATTCCTTTTATATCGTGACATAATGTTATATTTTTGCCTCTAAAATCCTCTCCTTTATATTCTTATCTCAAAAAAATATCATCTTTTTGTCACCCTTTTCTGTGAGTTATGTATATCTATAATAAAGCAAATTAAACAGTTGTTTGATTTAAAAAGGAAAAATAAGATGAAGAAGTTCGAAAATGTATATCAAGATGCCGCTTTAATGAAGAAAGCTCTTTTAGGAGAAGCTAATGAATCGGAACAGCAAGAGCTTGAAAAGCGATTGGCGGAATGTCCGGACTTGCAAAAAGTGTATGAGCAATTGCAGAATGGTGAGACATTAAGAGTTGCATTTGGAGAATATAAAAATTATTCATCAAAGAAAGCCTATGAATCTTTCCTTCAGAAAATCGGACAAACGGAACCGGAGGTAATAAAGAAGCCTCGTGCTTTCCGGATTTGGTGGTCTGTTGCAGCAGCTGTTGTTTTAGTAATCGGTTTATCTTTCTATATGTCGAATTATGGTTCGACTGAAGAGGAAAACAGACCATTGATTCAGCCGGGAGTTCAACAGGCACAATTGACTTTACCTGATGGTAGCATTATTGATGTGCATAAGAAAGAAATTAACGTAATAGTAGACGGCGTTCAGGTAAAATATAAGGAAGGAGTGCTGTCATATAAACCGACCGCCACAACACAACACACAGAGAAAAGCGTCGTAGAGAAGCCGGTAATATCAAATGAACTAGTCATACCACGTGGAGGGGAAAATACTGTGGTCCTCGCTGACGGGACAACAGTTCATTTGAATGCTGGTTCTAAGTTGACTTATCCGGTACGCTTTGCGAGTAAACGCAGGATTGTAGCTCTGGAAGGTGAGGCTTATTTTGAGGTTGTGCAGGATGAATCTCATCCATTTGTGGTACAAACTCATCTTGGTGAAGTGATGGTGCTTGGTACGGCATTTAATGTGAATGCTTATACTAATGCTTCCGTTTGTTACACTACATTGGTGCGCGGAAAAGTACAATTCTCTGCACCGGATGTCGGAACGGTAACTCTTCAGCCGGGCGAACAAGCAGTAGTTTCTGCCAATGGCACAGAGAAACGTACCGTTGATCTGGACGAATATATCGGTTGGGTAAACGGTGTGTACAACTTTAAAAATCGCTCTTTAGGGGAGATTATGGAGACATTCGAACGCTGGTATGATATACAGGTTTATTATGAAACGCCAGATCTACGCGACATAACTTACAGTGGTAGTTTGAAACGTTATGGAGCAGTCAATTCTTTCTTGGATGCCTTGGAACTGACAGGCGATCTGACTTATAAAATCAGTGGCCGGAAAGTATTGATATACGATGGAATGAAAGAGTAAGAATAAATAGAATATTAGGTAAAGTTTAATCATTAATTTATGAGAGAAAAACGATGGCTACTATGTTTTTTAGTGGCAGTGTGTTGCACATTTAGCACATGGGCTCTACCGTCACAAGATAAGACGGTAACTTTGAATCTGCATAATGTCTCTATCGAGACAGTTTTGGATGCAGTGAAGAAACAAACAGGAGTGAATATGTTGTATAATTCACAAATGTTTAAAGGAGTTCCTCCCGTATCAATTAATGCAAAAAATGAGAAATGGGAAGTCGCTCTAAAGTTGATTTTAAATCCCTAGGGATTTGATTATGTGGTGAAAGACGGTATTGTTGTTGTTCGTAAATTGCAGGCCGAGAAGCGTGATAATCGTATCCGTGGTACGGTTATTGATTCGAATAAGGAACCGATTCCAGGAGCCAGCATCATCGTAAAAGGTACTCGTACGGGTACTTCTACCAATATTGAAGGTGAGTTTACTTTGGATGTTAAGGATGATAAGGTGACTTTGGAAATCTCTTTTATTGGTATGAAGAAACAGACTCTTCAGGTAGATGCTACACGTAAGAAGATGCTTGAGATTACTATGTTGGATGATGTGAAGACATTAGAGGATGTAGTTGTAACCGGATATAGCAATGTTCGTAAATCAAGCTTTACTGGTAGTTCTACCCAAATAACAGGTGATGAGTTGCGTAAGGTATCGCAAACCAATGTTCTGGATGCCATGCAGTCATTCGACCCTTCTTTTCGTTTGATGAGCAATACGCAGTTTGGTTCCGATCCGAACGCATTGCCTGAAATGTATATTCGTGGACGTTCGGGGGTAGGTACCAGAGATTTGGATAAGAATCAATTGTCTAAATCGAATCTGGAAAATAATCCCAATCTGCCTACATTCATTATGGATGGATTTGAAGTTAGCATCGAAAAGGTATACGACTTAGATCCCAGCCGCATAGAGAGCATGACCATCCTAAAAGATGCTGCAGCTACCGCTATTTACGGTTCGCGTGCCGCTAACGGTGTGGTAGTTATCACTACCGTCACTCCGAAACCAGGTGAAGTGCGTGTCTCTTACAACTTTACAGGTACGGTGGAAATGCCCGACTTGAGCGACTATAATCTGGCAAATGCTTCAGAAAAACTGGAGATGGAACGCCTTGCCGGACTTTTCGATAATAGTAACATGGAAAATCAAATTCTTGATTATAATAAGAGATTTGCACAAATTCAACGTGGTGTGGATACTGATTGGATGGTACTGCCTCTACGAAATGCATTCGACCATAAACACAGCCTCTTTATAGAGGGAGGTACGCAAAACTTGCGTTGGGGTGTAGATGCTTCTTACAATGCAGCGAATGGTGTGATGAAGGGGTCAGGACGTGATCGCTATAGTGTTGGTTTCTCTCTGGATTATCGTATGAAGTCTTTGCAAGTGAAGAACACTGTATCGTTCACTCATTCTAAATCGAAAGAGTCGCCTTATGGTTCGTTTAGTGACTATACCATTTTGCAACCCTATGATACACCTTATAATGATGACGGGACGTTGCGAAAAAGGTTGAGCTTCTCGAAGAATAGCAATTTACGCGAGGCTAACAACCCACTATACGAAGCGACTCTTGGCAATTATACTTGGAGTGCTTATGATGAAGTATCCAATAATTTGAGTTTGAATTGGTATCTGACCGATTACTGGACTGTTAGAGGTCAATTTAGTGTGAACCGTAAATATTCTAGTGGAGAACGGTTTATTGACCCGCTGTCTTCAAAAACCACGGCTGCTCCTAATGAAGGTGGACATAACTTGGGTGACCTCTATGTGGATGATGGAAATAGTTTGAATTGGAATGCAAATGCAGCTTTATATTATACACGTTCTTTCAATAAACATAATTTAAATCTGTCTGTGGCATGGGAGGCATCTTCTGGTTCATCAGATGCGACAAACGTTCATTACCGCGGATTTCCGAGTGGACAATTCCATTCATCGAATTATGCAGCCGAAATATATGAAAAGCCGTCACGTACCGAAGGTACTTCACGCATGGTCAGTGCATGGGCTACCGGAAACTATACATGGAATGATATTTATTTGGCTGATTTCTCCGTTCGTTTTGATGGGTCATCTGATTTTGGCTCCAAGCAACGCTGGGCACCGTTCTTCTCCGGAGGTTTGGGGGTGAACATTCATAATTATGAGTTTCTAAAAGGAAATGAGATGGTTAACAAATTGAAGGTACGTGCATCGTATGGGCGGACTGGTAAAGCTAGTTTTCCAGCTTATGCTGCTACAACTATGTACGAAGCGCTTTTTGATGAATGGTATGCAACAGGTTTTGGCGCAGTGTTGAAAGCTTTGGGAAATAACAACTTGACTTGGGAAAAGACTGATAAGTTTAATGTAGGTATTGAAATGCAATTTCTGAATCGGCGCTTGACGGTGGATGCAGATTATTATCATGATAAAACAATTGATTTGGTGAACGATGTCAGCCTGTCTCAAACTTCCGGCTTCTCTAGTTATAAAGACAATATGGGTGAAGTACTGAATCAGGGATTTGAGTTGCAGGTACGTGGCGAAGTATTCCGTAATCGTGACTGGTTGGTGGCGTTATGGGGAAATATGGCACACAACAAGAATAAGATTCTAAAAATTTCTGATTCGCAACGTGCCTACAATCAGCGAGTAAAAGAATTCTATGAGAATATAGTGAATGAAGAGTATGGCCGCTATAATTCTAAATATGGAGTACCAATTTCTCAATATGAGGAAGGACAGTCACTTACTTCCATTTGGGCTGTGAAATCTTTGGGTATTGATCCTACTACAGGTAAGGAAATATTCTTAAACCGTGATGGTAGCGTGTCCGACACATGGAATGCCACTCAAGAAGTGGCTGTTGGTAATACTGAACCTAAATTCAATGGCTCTATCGGATTTAATGCTGCTTATAAACAATGGAGCTTATTTGCTGCTTTCCAATACGAATGGGGCGGGCAGGAGTATAATCAGACTTTGGTAGACCGGGTGGAGAATGCCAGAATACAATATCAAAACGTAGACTTGCGTGTGTTGACCGACAGATGGAAACAGCCGGGAGATATTGCGCAGTTTAAAGATATTAAAAATGCCGATAGTGCCACTATGCCGACTTCACGCTTCGTTCAGGATAAGGCTTATCTGCGTTTGAGTGCATTAACTTTAAGCTATGATTTCAATCGGGAATGGATAAAGAAGTATTTGGGAATGAATATGCTCCGATTGGAAGCAAGTACACGCGATTTTATTAACTGGAATTCTATCCGTCAGGAGCGAGGTTTAAGTTACCCGAAATCATGGACGGTTGATTTCTCTATTAAAGCACAATTCTAAGTATACCATTATGATACGAAAAATATATACTACGTTTGTTTCTTTTGCGTTTGTAGTCTTGACACTCTCTTCGTGTTCAGATTGGCTTGACCTTTATCCTTCTGATGAGATAAAGGAGGAATATTTGTTCTCTTCTGGTGATGGTTTCCGTACGGCAACGAACGGTATTTACCGGAAGATGGCTACTTTCAATTTGTATGGAAGTAACCTTACTTGGGGGATTATGGATGCCTGGGCACAGTCTTATTATATAGATCAAGCTCCAAGTATAGGTGGTGGAACAGCTATGAGAAATATGGCAGCGCTTCAGTTTAAAAATACAGAATTAGTCCCTGTCACAGATGCCATGTGGAATGCTGCTTGGAATGTGGTTGCTAATTGTAATGAATTGGCTCAACAGGCTGCCAAAGCTGACCCTAATCTCTTTAGTGGACTTGATGGTGAGCGGCAGATGATTTTGGGTGAGGCTATCGGATTGCGCGCATTTATACAATTTGATTTGCTTCGTATTTATGCTCCATCTCCTTCATCTGTTGGTTTCGGGAAAGATGACCGTACTTTTATTCCTTATGTTAATGTTTATCCTAGCTATGTTAACAACCATCAAACTGTTAGTTATTGTTTGGAACAGATTATTGCTGATTTGAAGGAAGCACAGCGCATTCTGAAGGAAGTGGATGCAACATCTAGTATGGGGGCGAACGCTAGATTCAATATCGAAACGGTTTCAGAGAGCCTGTTTGCAAAAAGCAGAGGCTATCGCCTGAATTATTATGCGGTAACGGCGGAGTTGGCTCGTGTTTTCTTGTATGCGGGAAAGAATGCAGAGGCTTATGCAGAAGCCAAGAAAATCATTGATGAAGAAAATAAAACCGGCTATTTCGAGGCTTCAACTAATTCGTCTGGCTTTAGGAATGGAAATATGAAGATGTATAATGATATTATTTTCGGGCTCTATTCTTCAAAGGAGTTGGTGGAATGGGATCAGGAAATAAATCATGGTTCCGATGGGGCCAGTGAGGAGAATTATTTGTGTCTTGATGGTGATGTTGCGAAAGAACTGTATGGGGATGAAATAAATAGCGACT
The DNA here is from genome assembly GCF_015667765.1 of Bacteroides sp. 1001302B_160321_D4. Classification (NCBI taxonomy): domain Bacteria; kingdom Pseudomonadati; phylum Bacteroidota; class Bacteroidia; order Bacteroidales; family Bacteroidaceae; genus Bacteroides; species Bacteroides sp. 1001302B_160321_D4. The sequence goes on from NZ_JADPLO010000001.1 coordinate 53,698, forward strand.
GGCGGTTTAAGTATCAATTGGAAGAGAAGTATTATGGGTTTTATTATCGCACATTGAAGTATAACAAACAGACAGAGAGTACAAATGAAGGGAAAACAAATAATCGTATGCTCCCTATGATACGTATGTCTGAGGTGTATTACATTGCTGCTGAAGCGATTTTTGATACCAAACCCAAAGAAGCACGAGGCTATTTGGAATTGGTGAAAAAAGGAAGAGGGATATCAAAGAAGTTTGATAATGTGACAAATAAATCGGAGTTTATAGATTTGTTGGTAAATGATGCCCGTCGTGAATTTCTGGGTGAAGGGCAGATATTCTATATGTATAAACGGTTGAATAGATTGATCCCCGCCAGCTCTTATTATAGTAGTGATATTTTGCCGACTGATGAGAATGTGGTATTGCCGAAACCTGATTCGGAATCAAATATTTAAATATAAGGAATATTTTCATAATAACTATTTAGGAGAAATGAAAATGAAGATAAAATATGCTATATGGGGAGCGTTGATTTGTATTGCAGATCTGATGCTCGTTTCGTGTGAAGAGAAGGGATTGCTGGTCAACAGTAACGATACAGCCTATTTGAGATTTGCTAATGATATGACAAAAGACACGACTACAGTATCTTTTAAAATGTATAATGAGGGTGAGGATGCCGAAATACCGGTAGAAGTCTCTGTCTACGGGCAAATACAGGAAGATGATTTACATTTTAATGTAAGTGTAGATGCAGAATATACAACCTTGCCTGCCGACTTATATGTGCTGCCTACAGACTGTAGGATTAGAAAGGGATTGCTCACGGATACCATTTATGTGATACTGAAGAATGCCCCAATGCTGGAGAAAGAAACGAAAATATTGGCATTGCAGGTAGTGGAGGCAAACGGGGTGAAGCAAGGTGACCATTCATATTCTCGTGCTTTTATTACTGTTACCGATCGTTTGTTTAAACCTCACTGGTGGTCGGTGATTGATGCAGGATCAGAATCCAATCCGGGGAACTCGGTCGATTGGTTTTATCTAGGTGAATATTCGGAAAGGAAGTATCAGATGTTTTTGGACGAGTTGAAAAAAGATGATATGGTGTTCGATGGAAAGAACAAGCAAATATTACGTAAATATTCATTAAGACTGAAGAATACCCTGAAGCAGATGAACGAAGGAAAGAAAAAGGAAGATTGGGAGAAAGATGAGCATGGAAATGTGATTACTGTGGAAGTGGCAGGATAACTATAAAATTGCAAAGTATGAAAAAATTAGGAATATATGCAGTGATGGCTGTTTTTGTCGGAGTTATGTCCGGTTGTTTGGATGATGACAATAATTATAACTACAAGCAGATTAATGACTTACAAGGTGGTAATTTCAATATTGAGAATATCAATTCTGGATATAACTTGATAGAGGGAGACGAATTGGTATTGGCGCCTACATTTAAGTTTACGATAGACAGCATTACGCCCGACGTCAGCTACGAATGGTACATAGACAAACAGTTGCAGACAGGTGAAAGTGGTGCCACTTATACATTTAAAGCCGACAAAAGCGGTACGTATCAAGTGACATTTGCAGTGACCGACAATAAGTCGGGGGTCCAGTTCGGAAAATCTACGATTATTAAGGTGATGTCTATGTTTCAACGTGGATGGACTATTCTGTCGGATGAAGGCGGACGTTCTGTGCTTCATTTCATTGTACCTACAACACAACATTATCAGGTAACGTATAATGGGGAAACCTTTACTCGTGATTCATTGGTTTATCATATAGTGAAGCGTGATGTCGTTTCCAATTTGGGATCAAATCCGAAAGGATTGATGAATAACATTGGTTATATAGATTATAATCTTCAGTACGGTATTAGCGTATACGATGAATTGGTAGTGAAACAAGATCGCTGGGTGGAGCTTAATGGCAATACGCTGGAACGTGAAGTGTACACAGATGAAGAGTTCCGTGGGGATATTCCTGCTCATTTTTCTCCGATAGAAGCTGCTATGACTTATACGGCTAAGGCATTGTTGGATAAGAATGGACTAATTTATTGGGAAAAAAAGGCAGATGCGGCTGATTTTCATGCAGGTACCTATATGTCTATAGGATTAAATAATGAAACCCGATTCAGTCGCTTGTTCCAAGCCTATAAGTTTAATTACTATTATACGAATGTGATGCTTGCGTTGACAAAAGAAGATAATTCATTAGTGGGCATTTTGGATGTGGGTAATGTAGCTGGAAGTGAGAGTTCAGCTATCGGCGAAATGACTAGTTCTGAAAGTGGGAATATGTATAATATTGCCGATCCGAGTGGTGAAGATCACTTCTCAAATATAAAAAAGACAGTGGTAGATGCATTGCCAGCTCCATATGATGGAGGGAATGATTTTACAATGGCTTATCCTTTTTGGACGGTTTTGCTGAAAGATGAAGCTACATCAGTATATGAATTGCGTTATTTCGGGTTAGAGGCTGATAGCAGATCCGTTAGTTGTATGGATGGTTGGTATTATGAGGCTCCTTTAGGAGTTATCAATGATTATCGTGGTATGGCTAATTTTGGAAATAAACGTTATGTGGTTATTGCCAGCGGAAACCAGCTTTATTATTATCAATACGGATGGGATTCTTATGGAGATGTGGAATATAGAGGGAGTTTGATGCCATTGGGTGAGCCGTTGCCTGCTGCTGTCAAGACCTTGTCAGGTATGGATGTGACTACCAATTTACGTAAATATAAATATCCTTACAGCGGGCAATTAGGGGTTGCTTTGGAAGACGGAAGTTTTTATATATATAGTGTTGTAGAAACAAGACTAAAAGACGGTACGTGTACGGCGGTTTCTCTTAAACAGCAATTCCCGAATGAAACCACTTCAGAAGAAAATAAGAACTTTGGAGAAATTGTAGATGTCCTTTATAAATGGGGAAGTGGTGATGATTATATGTCATTTTCTTTCTAGAAGAATAGCTTTAAAAGTGATTCATATAGTAATAAAATAGCCATTATGGTATTAAAACGAGTTTTTATTGTCGGCAGCTTGTCTTTTATTTTTGCATTGCAAGGATGGGGACAAGCCTCTGGCAAGCATGATACAATACTAGCCAATTACGAGTTGGTACAGGAGTTTCAGGAATTTACCTTAGGAGGTAAATTATCTAATAATAGTCTATCGATTTATCCGCGGGAAATCAATGATACAGATAATTTCTGGTTTGATTTTCAAACGACAGCTGGTAAAGATTACTATTATGTGATGCCTGCTGCAGGAAAACGTGAACCTCTTTTTGACAAAAGTAAGATGGCTATGCAGTTAAGTGAATTCACCAAAGGCGTGGTGGATAAAAATAAACTGGACATTTCATCTATTACTTTTTCAAAAGATCAACGTTCATTTGAGTTCGATTATAAGGGTAAGCAGTATAGTTATAATCGTTTGACGGGTAAACTGACAATAGTTGAGAAGAAAGAAGAGAAGAAAGAATCATCAGACCCAAGCTATACTTGGATGAACTTTTCTCCTGACAAGAAATATATTTTGTATGCAAAGAATCATAATTTGTATGTGAAAGGAAATAAGTCACTGGGAGTAGATACAACTGAAGTGCAACTGACTACGGATGGTATGAAAGACTTTTCATATGCTCGTGAAGATGATTACGAACCTGCAGAAGACGGAGAAGTACCGACGCTAGCACGCTGGTGTCCGGATAATCGCCATGTATATGCAGTGCGTGATGATAACCGTTTATTACGAGATTTTTGGGTAATTAATTCAATAGAAGATTCACCGTCATTGGTCAAATATAAATATGAGTTCCCTGGTGATAAATATGTTACTCAAAATGATTTGACGATTATTGATATTGTAGAAAAAACGGCAAAGAAAGCGAAGGTGGACAAATGGAAAGACCAGTATGTAATGCCTCTTCATGTTACCTCAGATAGCAAATATTTGTTTTTTGAACGCACTAAACGTACTTGGGATGAAGTAGATGTATGCTCGGTTAATCTCTCAACTTTGGAAGTAAAGGAGATCATTCATGAAGAAGATAAACCGTATCGTGATCCTCATGCTCGTAATGTGGCAATCTTGAACGATGGTAAGGATATTTTATTCCGTTCGGAGCGTACTGGCTGGGGACATTATTATCATTATGATAGCGATGGAAACCTCAAGAATGTGATGACTTCTGGTGAATGGGTAACAGGCTACATTAATTCTATTGATACACTGAAACGCAAAGTTTATCTGTATGGATATGGAAGAGATAAGAAAGTAAATCCTTTCTATTATATGCTTTTCGAAGTTGATATTGACAAAGAAGGAGTTACTCCATTAAGTACAGAAGATGGGCAGCATAATGTGAATTTCTTGAAATCTCATAATTACTATATCGATACATATTCAAGAGTTGACATGGAGCCTAAAATCATGCTGAAAGATAGAAAAGGCAAAGTGATAATGGAGTTGGCAAAACCTGACTTGGACTTAGTCTATGCATCGGGTTGGAAAAAGCCGGAACGTTTTGTTGTAAAGGCAGCAGATAATATTACCGACTTATATGGAGTGATGTGGAAGCCGTCTGATTTTAATCCTGAAAAGAAATATCCGATTATTTCAGTCGTTTATCCTGGTCCTTATTTCGGCTTTGTACCTACAAACTTTACATTGGATGACAGCTATTGTACCCGTATGGCACAGCTAGGTTTTATTGTCATTACTGTAGGACATAGAGGGGATACTCCGATGCGTGGTAAAGCTTATCATCGCTACGGTTATGGCAATATGCGCGATTATCCCCTTGCAGATGATAAATATGCAATCGAACAGTTGGCTCAACGCCACTCGTTTATCAATGGCAAGAAAGTAGGTATATACGGGCACTCAGGTGGCGGATTTATGGCTGCAGCTGCTATATTCACTTATCCGGACTTTTATACGGCTGCCGTTTCCTGTTCCGGGAATCACGATAATAGTATCTATAATCGTGGTTGGGGCGAATGCTATAATGGCGTGAAAGAAGTTGAAAAGGTTGTGAAAGACAGCTTGGGCAACGAAACGAAAGAATATGAGTACAAATTCAGTGTGAAGTCTAATGCAGAGATTGCCAAGAATCTGAAAGGGCATCTGATGCTTGTGACGGGAGATATGGATAAGAATGTTAATCCTGCACACACTTATCGTGTAGCTCAAGCATTGATTGAAGCTGGCAAAGATTTCGATATGTTGGTAATACCCGGTGCAGGGCATGGATATGGCTCTGCAGATAAATATTTTGAGAAAAAGATGTATCGCTTCTTTGCTAAACACTTGCTGGGTGATAACCGGGCAGATTATTGGGGGGATATAAACTGTACCAAATAAGACAATAGACAAGATTTTATGAAAAACTCTCTTTTTAGATATCTGTGCTTGGCGGCTGTTGCATTAATATGCAACATGGCCAGCGCACAGCAAAAAGCAAATTATCAGTTGGCGGAGAAGTTTCGTTTACTGACACAGAATCCTATCATGAAGTATTCTACGGAAGTCAACCCTACGTTCATCAATGATACGGACTGCTTCTACTATTCTTTCACTACCCGTGAGGGAGAGAAATACTATTATGTGAATCCGAAGAAAAAGGAAAAACGTCTGTTGTTTGATACCCCCGAACTCTTGAGTAAGATTGCAGTATATACCAAAAAAGCTTACTCTGCTGCAGATCCTCATCTGTCTTTCACTTTCATGAAAGATAATGAGACAATTCGTCTCGACTTCGACCGTGGGCTATATACCTATAACATTCGTACGAAAGTGTTGAAGAAACTCGATGAAAAGCCTATTTATAAAGACGGTGATCCATACTGGAAGAAATATTCTCCGGATAGCTTGTATATGTTGTATGCCAGTAAAGACAACCTGTATTTTGTCGGAAATCCGAAAAAGGGACAGGATACAATACCTGTACAGTTGACAACAGACGGGGGACCGGACTATACATTCAATCGTGAGGATGAAGGAAAGATGGAGGGACGTTTCGGGGCTGAATCAGCTCATTGGCTTCCGGGTACTCATCGTTTTTATGCTGTTCGTGAGGACAATCGGAAAGTGCGCGATCTGTGGTTAATCAATTCATTGTCAAAGTTTCCTGAATTAACGACTTATAAAGCCGAGTTGGCAGGAGATAAAGACGTGACACAATATGAACTTTTACTTGGCGACGTAGATAAAAGGGAAGTGAAGAAAGTAGATATCAATCGTTGGCCTGATCAGTATATCGATGTACTGTATACAACAAATGATGGTAAACGTCTCTATTTTCAACGTTATAACCGCTCTTGGAATCAATCAGATATTTGTGAGGTGGATGTCGAAACTGGACAGGTACGCGTCGTAATTCATGAAGAGAATAAGCCGTACCTTGATTATCAGATGCGTAGCGTGTCTTTCCTGAAAGATGGAAAAGAAATATTATTTCGTTCGGAACGGAACGGGTGGGGACACTACTATCTGTATGATACTGCTACCGGAAACCTGAAAAATCAGGTGACAGACGGAACTTGGGTGGCTGGTCCGATTGCAAAGATTGATACTGTCGGTCGAAAATTTTATTTTTATGGTTATGGTCGTGAGAAAAGCATCGACCCTTATTATTATATCCTTTATGAAGCTAAACTGGATCAACTGAATGATATTCGTTTGTTGACACCCGAAAACGCATCACATGAAGCTAGAATTTCTCCCTCTAACCATTATATTGTAGATTCCTACTCCACAGTTTCACAAGAACCTGTCAATGTCGTTCGCAACTCACGTGGAAAGGTGGTTATGAAACTGGAAAAACCGGACTTGCAACCTGTTTATGAGATGGGATGGAAAGCTCCGGAGCGTTTTAGGGTGAAAGCGGCTGATGGTGTGACTGATCTTTATGGCGTGATGTGGAAACCTGCAGATTTTGACTCGACGAAGGTTTATCCCATTATTTCGAACGTCTATCCGGGACCTTTTTTTGAATATGTGCCGACACGCTTTACTGTGAATGATGTATATAATACCCGTCTGGCACAACTGGGATTCATTGTTATTACTGTAGGTCATAGAGGTGGTACTCCGATGCGTGGAAAAGCATATCATACATATGGATACAACAATATGCGTGACTATCCATTGGCAGATGATAAGTATGCTATTGAGCAACTGGCTGCCCGTTATCCTTTCATTGATGGTACAAAAGTCGGTATTTATGGTCATTCCGGAGGAGGATTCATGTCGGCTGCAGCTATATGTACTTATCCCGACTTCTATTCAGCTGCTGTCTCTTCGGCGGGTAACCATGATAACAGAATCTATAATAAGGGCTTTGTGGAAATTCACTTTGGCGTAGATGAAAAGGTGAAAACAGGGAAAGATAGTTTGGGAGTGGAGCATACGACTTATGATTACAGTGTTCGTGTACGCCCTAATCAGGAACTAGCCAAGAATTACAAGCATGGCTTGTTGTTATTTACTGGTGCGGTCGATAATACCGTAAATCCGGCGAATACATTACGTTTGATACATGCATTGATTAAAGCAGACAAAGATTTTGATATGTTTGTACTACCGAAATGCACTCATGGATTCTTTGGTGAATCAGAAGTATTCTTTGAACATAAAATGTGGCGCCATTTCGCACGTTTACTATTGAACGATCATTCGGCGGATGCAGATATTGATCTGAATAAATATATGATAGAAGATGAAAGGAGAAGATAAAATGAACAGGACAATAATAAGAATCGGAATAGCAGTAGGACTTTTGATCGGATTTGGTCAGAATATTAAGGCACAAACACCGAAGAAGCCGATTGATATTGACGCGTGTATGTCATGGATGCGTGTAGAGTCGCCTGATATTTCTCCGACAGGGCGATGGGTGACTTATCGTATAACTCCTATGGAATATAATCCCGAGTACAAAGACGGAAAGATCTTGCACCTGTTTGACTCACGCACCCGTAAGGAGATTCTGTTGGAGGATGTAGAAAATATTGAGTTTTATAATTCAGATCAAGCTGCATATTATCAAGTGTCCGATTCTACTGGGAATGCGAAAACAATCCTGTTAGAACTGCCTTCAGGCACAAAGACCGAGTGGACTTATAAGGAAGCTTTCCGACCAGCAAAAGGAATTCCTTACTCAATTTCTGTAACAAATGTGCCGAAGGATACCATCAATCATGTTCCATCTTTCGACCGCTTGATAGTTCGTCATCTAAAAAACGGCACTTCCTTTCAAATTGACAGTATTGGTTATTATACCTTGTACAACGAAGGACGATCTATCATCTTTGTACGTAAACAAGCGAAAGGTAACGCATTGTGTTATGGTCCATTAACCGGACCCTATCAGACTATTTATCAGAGTTCCGTAAAGAAAGAACCAGTTTCTTTCAACTTGAATGCAAAACAGATGATAGGAGGGTTCAGTATTAAAGATTCACTATGGTACAACTTTTCCTTAAAGAAGAACACCTGTGATTTGGTCTTTGACCGAAAAGAGATAGTTCTTCCTGCAAGGATGGAACTTGTCCGGGCTAGTCTGTCAAGTAGCCAGAAGTTTCTGACAATGGAACTCAGACCTTATCAGGAGAAAGTAAATAAAGATAAGAAAGAAGAGGAAATAAAGCCGGATAAGAGTTTTGAACTGGAGTTGTGGACCTGGGATGAATATGAAGTACCTACTTTGCAGACTCGTAGCCGTTATTCCCATCCTCAATATTCGAAATATATCTATGACATTACTTCCCAAAAATTGACGGAAGTAGCTCCTGGACATGCTGATTTGTTGGAGCCGGACCGTGCGGAAGAGATTCATTATGTGCTTTATACGGACGAAACGCCTTATCGTTCGCAGAAAGACTGGCTTAATGAAATGCCGTTTGACATCTATTCTGTGAATGTACATACGGGAGAAAAGCAATTGGTAGGACGTAGCTACCGGACAAGACCGAGGTGGTCGGTGAACGGCAAATGGGCTGTGATGTATGATCCTGTTGCACAGGTATGGAATAAGTTTGACGGAAAAACGGGTGAGGTTACCGATATTTCAACAGCTATTGGGTATCCGATATTCGAGGAAACTTATGACAAACCAAATCCTGCACCTGCTTATGGTATTGCTGGTTGGACTGCTGATGGTAATAATGTGTTGATTTATGATGCTTATGACTGGTGGAAGATCGATTTGACCGGAGAACGTCAGCCGGAATGTATCACTAAGGGGTATGGTCGCAAAAATCAGAGATCTATCCGTAAAATGACCAGCAATATTGACAAAGAAGTATTCAATCCGGACGAGACGATTATAGTTAGTGTATGGGATGAAAACACAATGGATGAAGGTATTTATTCACTTGACATGAAAGGTCGCTTGAAGAAGCTCGCAGAAGGTCCTTACATCTATTCAATTCATCGTTTTTCTGACAATCAGAAGTATTGTATTTGGAATCGTCAGAATATATCAGAATTCCGTGATCTGTGGTGGAGTAAATCGGATTTCTCTGATCCGATTCGTATAACGAACGCTAATCCTCAACAAAGCGAATACAAATGGGGTACTGCAAAGTTAGTGGAATGGACTAATTATGAGAATAAGCCTAACAAGGGAATACTTTACTTGCCGGAAGATTATGACGCTAAGAAAGAATATCCCGTTCTGGTACAGTTCTATGAAACACATTCCGGAGGACTGAACACTTATCACGCTCCTATGTTGAGTAGCGCAATGGCGGATGTGATGTACTTTGTAAGTAATGGGTACATTGTATTTATGCCGGATGTGCATTTCACCATAGGAACACCGGGACAGAGTAGTTATGATGCAGTAGTAAGCGGAACGAAATACTTGATAGAGCAGGGGATAGCGCATCCGGGAAAAATAGGTCTTCAGGGACATAGTTGGTCAGGTTTCCAAGCTAGTTATCTGGTGACGAAGACGGATATATTCGCTTGTGCTAATATCGGGGCTCCTATTACTGATATGGTAACCGGTTATTTGGGTATTCGTGGTGGAAGCGGTTTGCCGCGTTATTTCATGTATGAAGAATGGCAAAGCCGTATGGGAAAGAGTTTATGGGAAGCCAAAGATAAGTATTTGGCAAGCTCTGCTATCGTGGAAGCGGATAAAATACATACTCCATTATTAATTTGGCATAATGATAAGGATGAGGCTGTTGCCTACGAACAAGGTCGTGCACTTTATTTAGCTATGCGTCGTTTACAACGTCCGGCATGGCATCTTAATTACAAAGGTGAAGGGCATTTTCTTGGTAATCAGGCTGCACAGAAAGACTGGACTATCCGGATGAAACAGTTCTTTGATTATTATCTGAAAGGAACAAAAGAACCGCGTTGGATGAAAGAGGGTATTCATTTGCGAGAACGTGGAATTGATCAGAAATATGATTTACTAGAAAAATAAATAAAATGAAGAAACTATTAATGACAGTTATGGTTCTGTCTTGCTTTGCATTCAGCAGCTATGGACAGAAAGTGGAGAAACAAATTATTGGTAAATGGTGTAATCCTTATACCTATGAATCTACAGGGGAACTCAAAGGGTTTGAGTTTAAAAAAGGCGGTAAATGTTCTGCTATCAATGTACCGTCTTTAGATCTTAGAACATGGAAGATCGACAACGGCTATTTGATTATAGAAGGATTTAGTAAAGAAGACAACGGAAAAGTAGAAGTGTATAAAACACGTGAACGTATTGGTTATGTAACATCAGATTCATTGGAATTGGTTGTTCAGGAAGCACAGCCGCGGTTGGCCTTTCTGTATCTGAATATGAAATCAATCAAGAAATTGGTTACTCCAGAAGTAACCCCTGATAAGAAGTAATAAATCTCTCTCTTAAATAATTTAGTGTTTAAATTAGCATTACGTTGCTAATGAAAACGCCTCGTCGTAGTGATTACGATGAGGCGTCTTCGTTTTACAGTATTTATACAGTATAGTATGTTTGAATAAATCGCTTGTTTATTGAAATCGTTTGCTGTTGAGGCTTGTTTACACTTTTCGTATAGATAATGCTTTGTTTTCAGCACCTTCCATAATCTCCCGCTCCCCGGGACCTTTATCGTTGATGCCGCACAAGTGAAGAATTCCGTGGATAATCACACGATGTAGTTCGTCTTCGTATGAGGTGCCAAACTGCTCCGCATTCGTATGTATCGTATCCAGACTGATGAATAAGTCACCTGATAGACGATCGCCTTCACAATAATCGAAAGTAATAATGTCCGTGTAGTAGTCATGTTGCAGATACTGACGGTTTACCTCCAGAATCTTTTCGTCCGAGCAGAAGATATAAGCGATTTCACCGAGTCTTTTCCCGTAAGAAGCAGCTACGGCCTTTATCCATTCCGTAGTCTCACGTTTCTTGATATCAGGCATTTTTACGCCTTCTGTTTGATAAGTTACAGCCATAATTGAATGTTATGATTTAAAAGAAAAATAAATAACTGATTAAGATAGCGGCTATGATACCCGAGAAGTCTGCTATCAGACCGCAAGTCACCGCATTACGAGTCTTGGTGATCCCCACACTGCCGAAATAAACGGCCAGAATGTAGAATGTGGTGTCCGAAGCTCCGCGAACGACACAACTCATACGTCCTACAAACGAATCCGGTCCCAGTTCTTTCATCGTATCGATCATCAATCCGTTTGCACCGCTACCGCTAAGCGATTTCATCAATGCGGTAGGCAGCGCTCCTACAAAGCTCGTGTCCACTCCGCATAAGCCTACTATATAGCCGATGCCTCCCACCAGAAAATCCATTGCTCCCGAAGTGCGGAACACTGCAATTCCTACAAGGAAAGCAACCAGATAAGGAATGATGCGTACAGCCGTCGTAAACCCTTCTTTAGCTCCCTCCACAAACGAATCGTATACATTGATTTTCTTTCTGACTCCCGTCAAAATAAACAGAATGATGACACTGAACAGCAGAATATTCGCTATCAATGTAGAATAAGTACCCATATCTTCCCGCGAGACACTTAGAAACAGATAAATCAAGCCGGAAAAGAAAAGGCAGATAACGCCCATTAAAATGAGAATAGGCTTATTGATTAAGTTTATCTTTTGAGCGATACTGACTGCTATGACTCCTACTAGAGTTGAAATGAAAGTACTTAGCAGAATAGGGATAAATACATCTGTAGGCTGTGCAGCCCCCATTTGTGCACGATATACCATGATACTGATCGGAATGATGATAAGGCCGGATGTATTAATCACCAAAAACATAATCATCGGATTGGAAGCAGTGTCCTTTTTCGGATTCAGTTCCTGCAGCTCTTTCATCGCTTTCAGTCCCAATGGGGTGGCCGCATTGTCGAGGCCAAGCATATTGGCAGACATATTCATGAAGATGGACCCTAACACCGGATGTCCTTTAGGAATATCTGGAAACAGTCGGCAAAGCACCGGACTAAGAAAGCGAGCCAGTGCATTAATCAATCCGCTGTTCTCGCCGATTTTCATGATACCCAACCAAAGGGCCAGTACACCCGTAAGCCCTAGAGAAATTTCGAAAGCTGTCTTTGAAGAATCGAATGTAGCGTTCATGATAGCCGTAAATATCTCCGTATCTCCCAGAAAAATCACTTTTACAAGGGCGATGATAAAGGCGACGACAAAGAATCCTATCCAAATGTAATTTAGAACCATAGTTGATAGCGTGTATATAGATAGTGCAAAAGTAGTTATTACGTTTCAAATAAACTAAATCTTCGTCTTTCTTATACTGAAAATGAATGTAAATCTCTATCTTTGTCTCCTACTTTTCAAGAAATAAATGGAACAGGAAGATTTTAACATACGCGAACATCAGCTTACTTCAAAAGAACGGGATTTCGAGAATGCACTCCGTCCGTTAAGCTTTGAAGACTTTAGCGGCCAGGACAAGGTGGTGGAAAACCTTCGCATTTTTGTGAAGGCGGCACGTCTGCGCGGCGAAGCACTCGACCATGTGCTGTTGCATGGCCCTCCCGGATTAGGAAAAACAACTCTTTCAAATATTATCGCCAACGAATTGGGAGTCGGCTTTAAAGTAACTTCCGGTCCGGTGCTAGATAAACCGGGTGACTTGGCAGGTGTATTGACCAGCCTCGAACCGAACGACGTGCTTTTTATTGATGAAATTCATCGTCTGTCGCCCGTAGTGGAAGAATATCTTTATTCGGCCATGGAAGATTACCGCATCGATATTATGATTGATAAGGGACCTTCGGCACGCAGCATCCAGATCGATTTGAATCCTTTCACGCTGGTTGGTGCAACCACGCGTAGCGGTCTGCTGACGGCTCCGCTTCGTGCACGTTTCGGTATTAACCTTCATTTGGAGTATTATGATGATGATATTTTGAGCAATATCATCCGTCGTTCTGCGTCCATACTGGATGTGCCTTGCTCGGTACGTGCAGCATCGGAGATTGCTTCCCGCAGCCGTGGGACGCCCCGTATTGCCAATGCTTTGCTTCGCCGGGTACGTGACTTCGCACAGGTGAAAGGCACCGGCTCTATCGATACGGAGATTGCCCAGTTTGCGCTGGAGGCATTGAATATCGACAAGTACGGACTGGATGAGATAGACAACAAGATACTTTGTACCATTATAGACAAGTTTAAAGGCGGCCCTGTCGGTATAACGACCATTGCTACGGCTTTAGGAGAAGATGCGGGAACCATTGAGGAGGTTTACGAACCTTTCCTGATAAAAGAAGGATTCATGAAACGTACTCCCCGCGGACGTGAAGTGACCGAACTTGCCTATAAGCATTTGGGAAGAAGTCTTTATAATAGTCAGAAAACACTGTTTAATGACTAACATAAAGCGTCATGTGACAAGTGGTATTAACGGTATAAAAGAACTTTATAAAGCATAGTTGGATGATGAAGCAATGGATTACTTTATTTGTTTTTCTCTTTTTGAGCCTTTCTTTATCGGCTCAACAGGGATATGGGAGAGACATTTTTGTTTCTTCTAAAGGAGATTCCTTACCTTACCGGATGATTCACCCCGAATCGGTGAAACCGGGTGAGAAGTACCCCCTCGTGCTGTTCTTGCATGGAGCCGGCGAACGGGGAAATGATAATGAGAAGCAATTGACTCATGGCGGACAGATGTTTCTTAATCCGGTCAATCAAGAAAAGTATCCTGCTTTTGTGCTGATTCCGCAGTGTCCGACAGACGGTTACTGGGCTTATACGGAACGTCCGAAGTCTTTTATACCTGCTGAAATGCCGGTAGGACAGGAGATCAGTCCTATATTGCAGACACTCAAACAGTTGCTTGATTCCTATCTGGTGATGCCCGAAGTGGACACGCAACGGGTTTATATTATCGGCCTTTCAATGGGAGCGATGGGAACGTATGATTTAGTAATACGCTACCCGGAAATATTTGCTGCTGCAATTCCTATCTGCGGTATAGTCAATCCAAGCCGGTTGTCGGCTGCCAAAGATGTGAAGTTCCGTATCTTTCATGGAGATGCGGATGATGTAGTTCCGGTGAAAGGTTCTCGCGAAGCATATAAAGCACTGAAAGCTGCCGGTGCAGATGTGGAATATATTGAATTTCCCGGTTGTAATCATGGAAGCTGGAATCCGGCTTTCAATTATCCCGGATTTATGGATTGGTTGTTTAAACAAAAGAAGAAACGTTGAACCAATCTGAATGATAATCACTAATAAAACATGGCTGGACTAAAATCATTAGCTAAAGATACTGCGATTTATGGGTTAAGTAGTATTGTCGGACGATTCCTTAACTACATGCTGGTACCCTTGTATACAGCTGTATTACCGGCTTCCACCGGAGGTTACGGAGTCGTATCGAACGTGTATGCGTTTACAGCCCTGATGCTCGTACTGCTTACGTTCGGTATGGAAACGGGATTCTTCCGTTTCGCCAATAAATCGGGAGAAGACCCGATGAAAGTATATGCCAACTCCCTATTGTCAGTAGGAGGCGTATCTTTGATTTTCGTTCTCCTTTGTCTGTTATTCCTGCAACCGATTTCCAATTTGCTGGATTATGGCGATCATCCGGAATTTATAGCGATGATGGCTGTTGTGGTAGCTTTAGACTCTTTTCAATGCATCCCTTTTGCCTATTTGCGATATAAAAAACGCCCTGTCAAGTTTGCAGCTATCAAACTGCTTTCTATCATTGGCGGCATCGGTTTGAATCTGTTTTTCCTGTTGGTGTGTCCGTGGCTGAATGTACATTGTCCGGCAACCATCTCTTGGTTTTATGATCCGGACTATCTGGTGGGATATATCTTCATCAGCAACCTGATTATTTCGGTTGTCCAAATGTTCTTCTTTATCCCGGAACTGACAGGATTTGCTTATAAGTTGGACCGGGTGTTGCTGAAGCGAATGGTAGTATACTCTTTTCCGGTATTAATCTTAGGTTTGGTAGGTATTCTGAATCAGACTGTTGACAAGATGATCTATCCGTTTCTCTTTGAAGATCGACAGGAAGGGTTGGTACAACTGGGTATCTATGCGGCAACCAGCAAAATAGCGATGGTGATGGCCATGTTTACACAGGCTTTCCGTTACGCTTACGAACCGTTTGTATTTGGTAAAGACCGCGAAGGAGATAACCGAAAAATGTATGCGGCTGCGATGAAATATTTTCTTATCTTTTCATTGTTGGCTTTCCTTGCTGTAATGTTCTACCTCGATTTGCTGCGTTATCTTGTAGCAAAAGGTTACTGGGAAGGTCTTGGAGTGGTAGCTATTGTGATGCTTGCAGAAATCTGTAAAGGGATTTATTTCAATCTTTCCTTTTGGTATAAACTGACGGATAAGACCTATTGGGGAGCTTACTTCTCGGTGATCGGCTGTGTCATTATTGTTGTATTGAACATATTATTTGTGCCGGTTTACGGCTATCTTGCTTCGGCATGGGCTTCTGTTGCAGGCTATGCGGTAATTTTGCTGTTATCCTACTGGATAGGACAGAAAGAATACCCGATTCGTTATGATTTGAAAAGCCTCGGACTTTATGTTCTGCTGGCAGCGGTACTTTACGTTATTGGAGAACAGGTGCCTATCCCTAATCTGGTGCTCCGTCTCGCTTTCCGTACCGTACTTTTATTGCTATTTATAGCTTATATTGTCAAGAAGGATTTACCATTGAGTCAGATTCCTGTTATTAATCGCTTTATAAAGAAGAAATAACTATGAAGACAGATGAACGTAATAAGTTTGCTATCAAGTCCTTTCTGGGAGAATATCTGGACTTGAAAAAAGACAAGGATAACGAACTGGCCACCGTGGATTCTATCCGTAAAGGTGTAGAGTTCAAAGGTGCCAATTTATGGATTCTGATTTTTGCCATCTTTATGGCATCACTCGGATTGAATGTAAACTCTACCGCAGTAATTATCGGTGCCATGTTGATTTCTCCGCTGATGGGGCCTATTATGGGAGTAGGACTCTCTGTCGGACTGAACGATTTCGAATTAATGAAACGCTCTTTAAAGAGCTTTCTCATAACGACCGCTTTCAGTGTGACGACGGCCACTATCTTCTTCCTTCTTGCCCCTATTGCCGGTTCACAGTCAGAGCTGCTGGCACGTACATCGCCCACTATTTATGATGTATTCATCGCGCTTTTTGGTGGTTTGGCAGGCGTGGTGGCTCTCTCTACCAAGGAAAAAGGAAATGTGATTCCGGGCGTTGCCATTGCTACTGCATTGATGCCACCACTTTGTACGGCCGGTTACGGACTGGCTTCTGGTAATCTTATTTATTTCCTGGGTGCTTTTTATCTTTACTTCATCAATTCTGTTTTTATCAGTCTGGCCACTTTCCTCGGAGTTCGTGTGATGCATTTCCAACGAAAAGAGTTTGTAGATAAAACCCGTGAGAAGACCGTACGTAAATACATCGTTTTGATTGTGGTGCTTACCATGTGCCCTGCGGTTTATCTGACATTTGGAATTATAAAAAGCACCTTCTATGAGGCGGCAGCCAATCGTTTTATTAGCGATCAGTTGAGCTTTGAAAATACACAGGTGCTTGATAAAAAGATCAGCTATGAGCATAAAGAAGTGCGGGTTGTTTTGATTGGTCCTGAAGTGCCCGATGCTTCGATTTCTATTGCCCGTAGCAAGATGAAAGAATATAAGTTGGAAGATACGAAGCTGGTTGTATTGCAGGGGATGAATAATGAAGCGGTAGATGTGACTTCTATCCGTGCCATGGTCATGGAAGACTTCTACAAAAACAGCGAGCAGCGACTTCAGCAACAGGCAGTGAAGATTTCCCAACTGGAGACAACGCTGGAACAATACAGAACGTATGACGCAATGAGTCGTACATTAGTGCCCGAACTGAAAGTGCTTTACCCTTCCATCACTACGCTCTCCATCGCTCATTCGCTCGAAGTACGGGTTGACTCGATGAAGACCGATACGGTAACATTGGCTGTTTTGAAATTCGACAGACATCCGTCTGTTGCCGAGAAACAGAAAATCAGCGAATGGCTGAAAGCCCGTGTAGGAGCGAAGAAGTTGAGGCTGATTACCGAATAATGAATCTAAAAATAGTAATATGAAATTCAGACTAACTGTCTTGATAGTCTTTTCCCTCTGTCTGTCAAATGTATTTGCCGATGAGGGAATGTGGCTGCTGGGAAACCTACGCAAAAACAAACAGTCAGACCGGGTAATGAAAGAACTTGGTTTGCAAATGCCTGTGAATAAAATATATAATCCGAAGAAACCCTCTCTTTCAGATGCTGTTGTCAGCTTTGGAGGTTTCTGTTCGGGAGTGGTGGTTTCCGAAGACGGTCTGGTGTTTACTAATCATCATTGTGGTTTCAGCAGTATCCAGCAACACTCTTCTGTGGAACATGATTATCTGAAAGATGGCTTTTTTGCACGTAGCCTTGACGAAGAGCTGCCGAATCCGGAGTTGTATGTCCGTTTTCTGCTTCGTACGGAAGACGTAACCAAACGGGTATTATCTGCCGCCCGTCATGCTAAAACGGAAACAGAACGCCGTGTAGCTGTTGATTCGATCATGAATGTAATCGGTCTGGAAGTTTCCGAAAAAGATTCTACGCTGACCGGTATTGTCGATGCTTATTATGCAGGTAATGAATTCTGGCTTTCCGTTTATCGTGATTATAACGATGTTCGTTTAGTCTTTGCACCTCCTTCTTCTGTCGGGAAGTTCGGATGGGATACGGACAATTGGATGTGGCCGCGACATACGGGCGATTTCAGCGTATTTCGTATCTATGCAAACACCAAGAATGGTCCGGCTGATTATTCTCCTGACAACGTCCCTTATCACCCTGAATATGTGGCGCCCATCTCTTTGGATGGATACAAGGAAGGTTCTTTCTGCATGACGCTTGGCTATCCGGGAAGTACGGAACGCTATCTTTCTTCGTATGGTATCGAAGAGATGATGAATGGAATCAATCAGGCAATGATTGATGTGCGGGGAGTAAAACAAGCAGTTTGGAAACGGGAGATGGATCGTCGTCCGGATATTCGTATCAAGTATGCTTCAAAATACGATGAAAGCTCCAATTATTGGAAAAATAGTATCGGGACAAACAAGGCCATCAAGCATCTGAAGGTATTGGAAAAGAAACGGGCGGCTGAAGCAGCACTTCGCGACTGGATTCAGTCTCATCCGGAAGAAAGAGAGAAACTGATTCGTTTATTCTCTTCTCTGGAGTTGAGTTATAGTAATCGTCGGGAAACAAATCGTGCGTTGGCTTATTTCGGTGAATCGTTTATCAATGGTCCCGAATTGGTGCAGTTTGCTCTTGAAATTCTCAATTTCGACTTTGAGGCCGAGGAGAAGCTGGTGATTACCCGCATGAAGAAGTTATTGGAGAAGTATGATAATCTTGATCTTTCCATTGATAAGGAGGTTTTTGCTGCCATGCTCAAAGAGTATCAGTTGAAAGTGGATAAGAAGTATCTGCCTGCTATGTATGAAAAGATAGATACACTCTATAACGGGAATATTCAGGCTTATGTAGACTCTTTGTATGCAACGTCCAATATAACGTCTCCTAAGGGCCTAAAACGTTTCCTGGAGCGGGATACTACGTATAATCTGATAGAGGACCCGGCTGTTTCCTTGAGTCTGGACCTGATCGTGAAGTATTATGAGATGAATCAGAGTATTTCCGAAGCTTCCGAGCAGATAGAGCAAGGGGAACGCTTGTTCAACGCTGCCATGCGCCGTATGTATGCTGATCGTAATTTCTATCCGGATGCCAATTCCACTATGCGGCTTAGTTTCGGAACGGTTGGGGGATATACTCCTTTTGATGGGGCCACTTACGATTATTATACCACCGTGAAAGGCATCTTTGAGAAGGTGAAAGAACATGCAGGTGATATTGACTTTGCCGTCCAGCCCGAGTTGTTGAGTTTGCTTTCTTCCGGTGATTTCGGAAGATATGCCAATGCACAGGGAGACATGAATGTTTGCTTTATTTCTAATAATGATATTACAGGCGGTAATTCCGGCAGTGCCATGTTCAATGCTAAAGGAGAATTGCTTGGGCTGGCTTTCGATGGCAACTGGGAAGCAATGAGCAGTGACATCGTATTTGAACCTGACTTGCAGCGTTGCATCGGAGTAGATGTGCGGTATATGCTCTTTATTATGGAGAAATATGGTAAGGCGGGCAATCTTGTTCAGGAGTTGAAGATAGCTCGATGAAGTAAATGTTTCGATAAAAGATATATATTTACTAAATAGAAAGGCAACTAATCTGTGGTAGTTAGTTGCCTTTCTATTTTATTTAAATGAATTCCTTTTTACTTTTTGGGTTTTCTACGTGCCCATCCTTCCTCGCTGAAGTCAGGCTCTTTGTCTTTGAAAAATTCTTGCCAGTCATCTTTCTTTTTTGGACCACGGGCATCAGAATAACCTCGTTCTGCACGACTAGGTTTATCTTTTTTAGCTGATTTAGCACCTTTTGCAGAAGCATCTCTCGATTTTCTATCCTTATTCTCATAGCGTGGTGCACGTTCGTCACTTTTGCCGCCGAATCGTTTACCTCCCTTGCGCTCATTAGAACTGCTTTCGCGTCCTTTTCCGCTTTCTTCACCGGCTATTTCAATAACGACCTTACGTCCGTTCCATTTAGCTTTGTTCAGCGCTTTAATTACATTGGTCGCTTCCTTTTCGGGTACTTCAAAGAAAGAATAGTTCTGCATCAGGTCAATGCGTCCCAATTCAATGCGCCCTCTTGTATTGCTGTTCAACAGTCCGATAAGATCACTTGGAAAGAAGCTGTCTGTTTTACCCAGATTGATAAATAAGCGGTTGAAGCCTGGAGCAGCTTTTCGGCTTCTTTTCTCGAAACCACCTTCTTTACGATCACCACGTCCGGCGCGTTCTGCACGCATATCGGTTGGTTGTTCTATTTCAGGACGGTTGCGGTAATATTCTGCAAAACGGTTGAATTCGTGAGAAACCATTCGTTTAATCAAGTCCTCTTTGCTTAGCCATTCCAGTTTGCGATAGATTTCCGGCATAAAGTCGGCAATCTCTTCTTCGTTCACTTTTACTTTTTCGAGATCATCAATTACCTTAATCAGCTGTTTCTGACAGATACCTGCCGCTGTCGGCATTTCTCCGACAATAAATTTTTTGCTGATAATCCGTTCGATTTCTCTCATCTTTCCCTTTTCGCGGAGGTTGATGATGGCAATGGAAGTTCCGGTTTTTCCGGCACGCCCTGTACGTCCGCTACGATGTGTATAGCTTTCTGTGTCGTCAGGCAATCCGTAATTGATGACATGTGTCAGATCGTCTACGTCAAGTCCACGGGCAGCCACGTCAGTTGCAACGAGCAGTTGCAGATTACGGATGCGGAATTTCTGCATAACGGTATCCCGTTGTGCTTGGGAAAGTTCGCCATGCAAAGAATCGGCATTGTAACCTTCCTGCATCAATTTGTCTGCAATTTCTTGAGTCTCTTTACGGGTACGGCAGAAAATGATACCGTATATTTGTGGGTAGTAATCGACGATACGTTTTAAAGCTTCATATTTATCTTTAGCTTGTACGGTATAAACAACGTGTTTAACGTTGTTGGTACTTTCATTCTTACGGCCAATAGTTATTTCTTTCGCGTTACGTAAGTAGTTCTTGGAGATACGTGCGATTTCCGGGCTCATTGTTGCAGAAAACAGTAGTGTGTTACGTTCTTGCGGTACATCAGCCAGGATGGCATTGATACTCTCTGTGAATCCCATATTAAGCATTTCGTCCGCTTCATCCATTACAACGTTGTGGATGGTAGATAAAGATACGGTTTTGCGTTCCATCAGGTCCAGCAGACGTCCTGGTGTGGCAACGATGATATGTACACCTCGTTTCAGGCTGCGTATTTGGCTATCAATGGAAGAACCACCATATACAGGCAGCACTTTCAGTCCGTCAATGTATTTGGAATAGTCGTTCAGATCTCCTGCTATCTGGAGACAAAGCTCGCGGGTAGGGCAGAGGATAAGCGATTGTGGAATTCTGTTTTTTACGTCAATCTGTTGGAGCAAGGGCAAACCGAATGCGGCTGTTTTACCTGTTCCTGTCTGTGCAAGAGCTACTACATCATTATTTTCTCCTAAAAGGTACGGAATCACTTCCTCTTGTACCGGCATGGGATTCTCGTATCCCATTTCTTCAATTGCTCTACGTATCTCCGGAGAAACGCCAAGCTCTTCAAATGTCTTCATTAAATCTCTGTATATCTTTTATTTCAGCTGCAAAGATAGTTAATTTAGTTGATAATAAATGGTTGATAACGGATAATTATTGTAGACGTCATCGTATTTATCATTTATCAACAATCAATTATCTGTTAATAAAATGCTGCGCAACTGTTTTAAATCTTCCGTAGAAAGTCCGATTCCTTTTTTCAGATAGGTTTGTACACTCCCATATTCAGATTCAACCTGTTCCTTTGCGGCATTCAGGAAATCTTCTTTAGCCGAATAGATGGTAGTGATTGCTTCTTGAGAGTTGATCGGCAATTTGTAGGCGTATTTAGAGGCTTTGGGGATATTGAAATAATCGTTACTCAAACGATAATCTTCCATTATCACATCTTCATTGACGCCTAGAGCGGCGAGTAAGAGTGCGGAAACAATTCCTGTACGTCCTTTTCCGGATGTACAATGAATGACAACCGGATAATTGCTACGGTCGAGAAGAATGGTGAACAGCTCTTTGAATTCCTTTTGGTAGTTTGTAACTAATTCCCGGTTCATTCGTTCTACGAGGCGGTAGATGGTATCAGTTTTTATTTTTTCTTCCCGAATACCTTGCAGAATTTTTTCCATGTTCCCTGTGAGGATGGGAATATGTACGATTTTAAACTTGTCATCATGTAGTTGCGGATAGTTTTGGCGTTCACTTTCAGAACGTAAGTCTATGATTGTTCGTATTCCCATATTCTTAAGCTCTTGGCGGGAACAAGGAGGGATACTGTCTATTTGTGCGGAACGGTATATCATTCCCCAACGAAGAGATTTTCCGGTGTTGGCAGATTCGTATCCTCCTAAGTCGCGGAAGTTCTGTATACCGGGGATATTGATGTTGCGGGTAGCTACTTTGATACGGTATTTGTTGTTAAACACCATCAAGTAGTAATAACGTTGGGACGGATCGTTGGTTACGATTGTCATTTTACCACTGGAGATGCTAGCCATTGCAATGGGAGAATCTTCCGGAATTATTTCCGGAGAAGTAGAGGTGTATACTTTTACCTGTCCTTTTAATATCGGTGTTGTTTCCCATTTGATAATACAGTTTCCTATATTATTTTCCTCACACACCACAGATATAGCAGGTGATGTGCCGGAGCACGACGGGAGCACTAATAAAACAGTAAGCCAGCTTAACAGGTTTTTATACATAGTTTCTTTGTCTTGAATCGTATACTGCAAAGATAAGAATTACCCGAAGATGTGATAATTCCTTTGCGATAATTAGCCAAAGTTAATAGTAATTTACGTGTTAAAAAAGGGCGCATCTTCCGGTGGAAGAGCGCCCTGAATGAGAAGTTGCTTGAATCAGCTTTATTGAATACTGTTTAATAAATCCGTTTTTCCTTCATTGATTAACTTTAGAATAAGTTCGCCAAATAAGGTATTTTGCCATGCAAACCAAGCACGGGTGAAGTTATTGGGGTCATCTTTGTGGAAAGATTCATGCATAAAGCCTGTCCCTGCATCCGTATTGATCAGCATTTTTACACAATCTTTGATCTCCTGATCGTCCTGACTGGTAAATGCTTTCATCATGATGCTCATCGGCCATACCATATCATAACCGATGTGAGGCCCGCCAATACCTTCTCCTGCCTTTCCTTTGAAGAAATAAGGGTTATCCTTGCTCCATACAAAACGGCGTGTATTTTGATAGATAGGATCGTTGATTTCTACATCACCAAGGTAAGGCATTGCCAGCAGACTTGGTACATTAGCATCATCCATTAAGAAATGATTTCCGAAGCCATCTACCTCAAAGGCATAAATTGTACCATATTTAGGGTGATTATAAGTCGCATATTTTTTTAGTGCAGCTTCTACTTCTTTTGCCAGATCTGTGCATTGTTTTGCCAGTTCTGCATTTTGATTTACAGCATTTAGAATTTCGGCAGCTTTCTTTAGCGAAGAAACAGCGAAGAAGTTAGACGGCACGAGAAATTGCAGGGTTGTAGCATCGTCAGATGGGCGGAAAGCTGAAACAATAAGTCCGACAGGATTTACCGGAGCACCTAGGCCATTATTGTTCAATGTATCGAGTGCACGTTCTGTTTTGCGTTGAAATTTATAAGGTCCCACTCCTTCTTTGCGTTGTTGCTCCTTAAAAGTAGTCAGGATATTGGTGATGGCTTGTATCCATTCACTGTCGAAAATACTGGCGTCACCGGTTTCCTTCCAATATTGGTAGGCCAGACGTAGTGGATAACATAGAGAATCTATTTCCCATTTTCTTTCATGTAATTCAGGTTTCATGTCGGTCAGGTCGGACATCCATTCCCCTCCGACAGCTCCGTCATTAAAAGCATTAGCGTATGGATCAATATTGATACATTTAAATTGTCTGCGGATCACTCCTTCAAGCATTTTCTTTAATTCCGGGTCTTTATTGGCCAGTTGTACATAAGGCCAAACCTGTGCTCCCGAGTCACGTAGCCACATGGCATGAATATCGCCTGTATAAACAAAAGTATCAGGCTTGCCGTCTGTTGTGCGATAATGAACCGTTGTTTCAAGGGTATTGGGAAAACAATTCTCGAACATCCACGCCAATTTTTGGTTAGTAAGCAACTTTTTTACTCTGATAATTTCTGCTTCCACAGCTTTTGATGTAAAAAGACGCTTGTTTACAGGTGGACGGTTACTTTTATAAGCGGCCACTTCAGCTGCCTGATTGACTACATTGGTATGATCTTTAGCAAGAATAAGTTCAGTAGCATTCGCATGACTTCCCATTAATAGGGTGGTTGTAATAATGCATATTCCGATGTTTCTTTTCTTCATCTTTACAGTGTTTTTGAGAGGATTATTAAAAGTGGTTATTATAATTTGATTCCGGCTAATCTGCCGTACATTTCTACAAAAGCTGCTTGTGTCAAAAGCCATTTTTTCTCATTTTTATCTGTTCCGCTCCAATCTGTTTGGAAGAGTCCCCGTTCATCCCTGGCATATTGCCATGCATAATCAAGGCTTTTTTGGAAGTCGGCTAGATAGGTCTTATTGTGATCTGTGTGATAAAGTTCTATAAATCCTCTTAGCATGACTGCTGTGAACCAGATATTTCCTTTTTTCAGTAATTGAAATGTTTGTCCGTTCGGCGAGGTGAAATGAGTGAAAAAGTGCTTGTGACATGCTTCGGCTATATTTTGAGCATCTTCCAGATAGTTTTTCTGTTTTGTAATTTGGTAGAGTAGGGCGGCTGCTTGCATCATTTGGCCGCTATTATAGGCGAATTTGGCACGCCCGATTTTCTTGTTGAGTGCAATGTTGTCAAAGTATAAATGATCTGTTGGATCTTCTAAATTCTTTTTAGTCCATTCGTATAACTCTTTCCCTTGTTTCAAATAGGTGCTGTCTTGAGTTGCCTGAAATAGTTTGAGAGCAAAAACGGCTCCCGGTGCATTTGAACAAGTGTTTTTGGACTCTTTTTTCTGCTCACACCAGTAGATCCCTCCTCCGAGCACTTCGTCTTTACCGCTAAGAATGAACTCCCATATCAGTTCGGCTTTTTCCAGATAGGCTTGTTTTTTAGTCATACGATAAGAATCGGTAAAATCAATGCCTAACCAAACGTTGTCATCATAAAAGCGATCAGAGAGAGGTTGATTACTGATATAGGATGAGTAAGCGAATGGTTCTCTTCGTGTGTCGAAATACTCTTCTAGTCCGGGTAGTACTTTATTTTCCAGAAGTTTCTTGTATTTTTTGTTTCCAGTGCTCTCCAACAGTGCGTTTACTGCAGAGAATGTACCCGAATATGGCCAAAGATAAGAATATTCATTATGTCTTTTTGCTTGTTCTTCTGACGCCAGATAAGTTGCTTTGTTGTTCTGGTCAGAAGGATAATTTTCGCGCAGCAAACAAGTATTGGGTGCTGCATAATATTTGTAGAGGGCATCCAAAGTTTGTTGGGCTCTTTCTGCGTTAGGACTGGTTGTTGATAGAGTCAATGCACAGAAAATGTTCACTAGTAAGTAATGCATGGTTTTGTTGTTTTATAAATGATTATTGCATAAAAATATTTACCTGTTTCCAATCGTTCTCAGTATCGTTTGCTACTTCTGCTCCTGGTGTAGAACGTCCTTCTTTCACGTACTTTCTAATGAGCTGTGTCATTTCTTTTACTTCTTGCTCGTAGCATTTATCGTGAATAATATTTTCTTTCTCCGATGGATCTTCTTTAAGATTAAATAGTTGCATTGGAGGTAATTGTGCTAGATCTGCGGGTTTATTAGGGTATCCCCATCCGCCTGAACCTCCATTGAATACTAGTTTAAGTTGTGGTGTACGCAGAGACAGATATCCTTTTCCTGATTCATAAACAAGGTCTTTGCGGTTAGAAGCCCCTTGCTTACTTAATATAGGCCATATACTGTAACTATCTACAGCTTCTTCATCTTTTAGTTTGTGATTGACCATTTGTGCAAAAGTTGCATAGAAGTCGGTAAGAGAGACAAGAGAATTATTTGTTTCGTTGGAGAATTTTCCTTTCCAAGATACTATTAGGGGAATTCTATGTCCTCCTTCATAAATATCTGTTTTATAACCTCTGTAAATATAACTTGGAAAATGTCCTTGTTTTTCCATCTCTTTTACACCAACATAGGGTGCACAACCATTATCAGATGTAAAGATCACAATGGTATTATCTAGTTGACCATTTTTTTGTAGTGCTTTTATGATTTGTTGTATCATATCGTCTATCATCACGACAAAATCACCATAATCTCCTATTGTGGTTTTTCCCTTATATTTATTTGCAGGTAATACCGGTGTATGAGGAGCTGTGATGGGCAAATACAAGAAAAAGGGTTTCTTGCTGTTTTTTTGTTTGCTGATATAGCTTATGCTGTGACGAATGATATTAGGAAGGCAATCTTGTGGATCAAAGTCAGCTCCTGCTACTCCCCCATGCATCAGTTTAAGTCCTTTTTGAGGTTCGATTATATGATTAGGAAGGGCAGTCACTTTGTTATTTTCTACATAGACATAAGGTGCTATGTCAAGAGAAGAAGGTATGCCGTAAAAATAGTCGAACCCTCTTTCTGTAGGACCATTTTTGATAGGAAGTGAAAAATCTACATCTTTTTTATTCTGGGCATTTTGAGGATATCCCCAGTCCCAGCCTAGATGCCATTTGCCAATACAAGCAGTGTTATAGCCATTTTCAGATAACATTTGGGCTATTGTTCGACGATCAGGAGTAATCATGGCAGGAGAGTATCCATCAAGTACTCCTTCTTTTAATTTAGTGCGCCATGGATATCTTCCAGTGAGAATGGAATATCGTGAAGGTGTTGACAAAGCGGAGGACGAATGGGCATCCGTAAAAGTAATCCCATCTTGAGTCAGATTATCAATGTTGGGAGTGGAAATCTTAGATTCTGGGTTGAATGCTGAGATATCTCCATAACCTAAATCATCCGCTAATATAAATATTATATTGGGAGATTGGGCGTTTATGGCTGTTGTTGTAAATAGTGCCGATGAGAATGTTATTAGTTTATTCATATAATTTTTTAGTATGAGTGTAATATCTGGTCTAATCCCATGTCTTTAGGAGTTTCTAATAAAGGAAATTCTGGTAATATGCACATAGGCACTGCAGGATCTCCCACTTTCCAAGCTGGTATAGTTAAGAAGAGCTTTTCTAGCTTTTTTCTTGACTTTTCCGCTTCTGCACTTCCTCTACCCTTTTTGATCGGATTTGTTTCCTCGGGATCGTTTATCGTGTCATAAAAATTGCCATCAGAATAGAGCTTATATCGTACATCTCTGAAAAATTGTTTTGCATTTTTACTTCCTGATGTGCCGAATCTCGAATCGTAATGGCAGAACACCCATTCGCGAGCCTTACCTTTCTTCCCCTTTATTTGAGGTAAAAAGCTTTGTCCGTCTATATCCCATTCTTTAGGCACTTTAGTATTCATGGCTTCGGCAAAAGTAGGCATAAAATCGGTAAAATCTATCATATCTGTACATTCATGTTCTGTATAGACACTCTTTCCCCAGTAAACTATCATGGGTACACGTACTCCGGTGTCGCTTGTCAGTCCCTTTCCACCCCTCACTACCGATCCATCTTTCATGGTTGTTCTAATTTTACGATTTGTTCCGTTATCTCCTATAAAAATGATAATGGTATTACTCAATAAGTTCAAATTTTCCAACTTGTTGAATATCATGCCCACGTTTTTGTCTACATGTTCTACCATCTTTGGAAAATTGGCGTTATTGCGTACCTCGCGCATAGAGGGGTCTTCCCATACGTCACTTTGTGGAGTGGGGTAAAATGGGTCGTGCACCAGTACCATAGGATAATACACGAAGAAAGGTTTAGCTTTGTTTTCTTCAATAAAGTCGGTCACATATTGAGCGAATATATCCGGTCCATATTCATCGTTTGAATAAAGTTTTATACCTCCATCTTGTTCTATTAATGGAGCAGCATATCTTTCTTTTATCATCCTGTCATAGCTTAACTGCCAAAGGCAATAGCGATCAAAACCAAAATGATGAGGTAAGTTTTTGTTTCTGCCTAATTGCCATTTGCCGGCTATCATAGTAGTATATCCGGCATCTTTTGCCAAATGGGCAAATGTTTTTTCCGTTTGATTCAAGTGTCCAAAGCGTGAGTAATTCTTATTGTTGTATTTACCTGTCATTAGTTGTACACGTGATGGTGTGCTTAGGGGTTGGGAGAAACAATTGTCGAATCTCACTCCTATTTCCGAAAGTCTGTCAAGGTTTGGGGTATGATAGGTACTACCGTAACATCCTAAACATTCGCGCCCCATATCATCGGCTAAGATTAACACGATATTAGGCTGACTGTTGGTTGTTTGAGCCATCAGTGCCGAAGGAACTATTGCGAGACATTCCCATAAGAGACAATTAATTGCTTTCATTTGTCGATATTTTGAGATATTAATATTTTAACTTTAGAAATCTGCTATTGCATGAAAATTTCGATTTGCTCCCAGCTATTGCCTGTATCATTCGCGCTCTTCTTTCCGGGTGTGGAACGTCCTTCTTCTACATACTTCCTGATTAGTTGTGTCATTTCTTCTACATTTTTCTTATAACGTTTGTCACCGATGAGATTCATTGTTTCCGACGGATCTTTCTCCAGATCGAAAAGTTGCATACTAGGCAACTGGGCAAGTTCGGTAGGCTTGTTCGGATAACCCCATCCGCCTGAACCACCGTGGAATACTAGCTTCAATTTGGGAGTGCGCAGAGAAAGGTATCCTTTGCCCGATGCATAAATAAGGTTCTTACGCGCAGACGTCCCTTTTTTGTTTAGTATTGGCCATATACTATAACTATCCTCTGCTTCTTTATCCTTTAGCCGATAGTTCATCATTTGGGCAAAGGTAGCGTAGAAGTCGGCAAGTGAGACCAGTGATCCATTGATTTCGTTTGCGTATTTTCCCTTCCAGGATACGATGAGCGGTATACGGTGTCCACCTTCGTAAATATCATTTTTATAACCTCTGTAGATGTAACTTGGGTGATGTCCTTTCTCTTCCATTTCTTTTACACCTATATAAGGAGCGCATCCGTTATCCGATGTAAAGATGATGATGGTATTTTCCAGTTGGTTATTTTTCTTTAATGTTTCCACAATTTGTTGCACCATGTCATCTATCATGACTACGAAATCGCCATAATCTCCTATAATTGTTTGACCTTTATATTTCTCTGCCGGTAATACGGGCGTATGTGGTGCGGTGATGGGGAGATAGAGGAAGAACGGTTTCTGACTGTTGCGTTGTTTGTTGATATAATCCACGCTGTGGCGTATGATATTAGGCAGGCAGTCTTGCGGCTCAAAATCGGCGCCTGCCACTCCGTTGCGTATCAGTTTGATTCCTTTCTGTGGACCGATGGTACGGTTGGGAAGAGCGGTCACTTTGTTGTTTTCTATATAAACGTGTGGAGCTGTGCCCAGCGATGCTGGTATGCCGTAGAAATAGTCAAATCCTCTCTCTGTAGGTCCGTTTTTGATGGGTTGTGAGAAGTCTACATCTTTCTGCTTTCTCTGACTATTTTGTATGTATGCCCAGTCCCAACCAAGATGCCATTTCCCGATGCAGGCAGTGCTGTAGCCGTTTTCAGAAAACATTTGGGCAATTGTCCGGCGGTCGGGAGTAATCATGGCTGGAGAGAACCCATTCAGCACTCCACTTTTCATGGTTGTCCGCCAAGGATACCTTCCGGTGATAATGGAGTAGCGCGAGGGAGTGGAGAGTGCGGAAGATGAATGGGCATCCGTAAAGGAAATTCCGGAGTGTGTCAAGTTATCGATGTTCGGAGTATGGATTTTGGATTCCGGATTGAATGCCGAAATGTCCCCATAGCCTAAATCATCTGCTAATATAAATATCACATTGGGCGATTGCGCCTTTATGGCAGTTGCCGCAAGGAGTGCGGATGAGATTGTTATTAGTTTGTTCATCACTTTTGATTAAATCTTTTTGTGAATTCTATATCTTTATCAATTAGTCTATGTGAGTCCAATGAATTTTCAGAGTAATATAACGTGAAAAATCATTGAACTCACATTTGTTGTTTATTCTTGTACTATAACATTTATAGGACAGGTGAATCCATTCTCAAATTTGGGGGTTGCCGTGCCTGAGTTAGGCAGTGAATCGAATATGAAAGTGAATGTTCCCGCTTTATTTAATAAGGTACTTGCATCCGCATTAAAATCGACATACGATATGAAGTACTTTTCATTTAATTTTGGATCATCAAAGAAATGAACGGTCTCATTACTTTTCTTGTTGGCTGTTCCAGCTCCAATTTTGGATTTGTTACCGGCTACTTTTACAACATCTGGTGTGTAGAATCCTCTAAACCAATTGTTCTTACCGTCATCATGCGCTTTGAAGTTATAGCCTATTGGTGCTGTAGCTCCTTCTGACTTGTATGTTGCAAACCAAATGCGCAAAGCAATATTACCTCCAAGTGCCTCTCCTTTGGTTAGAATTTTTGTTTGCTGGTTACTTTTGTATACCAATTCTCCTCGTACTGCTTTTACGGGATTACTTTCTGTAGGTTCCCAATCTTCATTGAAGGTCGGTATGTTAGTATCAGTAGTAAGGTTTGGATTGACAACAAATCCGGATACCGGATTTTCAGTAATTGTAAATTCAAAAGGCACCCATCCTGTTTCTCCTGTGACAGGATGTTTGGGAAAATACTGCACGATGTCATTACCGGCATCTGTATTTGCATATTTGATATATATCTTATAGTTACCAGGCTTTTCGATATAAGACTTGGGCGTTGAAGCACTGATAGTCCAAGATGCAGATGACATGGGGCGTGTGCGGTTTCCGCCATAGAGTATATCAGATGTGTTTTCGTCCCACATGCCTACAGAAATTGGTTTTGAGTTTGTCCCATGAAAGAATATGTCATTTTCTCCCCAAACGTGGCTTAGAGCGCCGTCTTTTAATGTAAAAGCTTCGGGGTATTGTTCGATGTTTTCTTGGGTGGGAATAAACAAGGTAAGTGCTTTTACGCCATTTTCTTCGGTAAAACTGGGGCGAATGGCATTATTGGCAATCATAATGGAATTGTAACGTAGGTTAGCAACACAGTTGTATGTAAGTCCTGCAGTTTTGATTTCTGTGGAGGGACTGGACATTCGCGCATACCAAAATATTTGTTCGTTTTGTGCTCCGGTCACTGGAGCAGATTGATTTACCCAGTTAATTTCTCCACCGAGAAGAACAAAAGGTTTCTCACTGGTAGGAATGAGTTCACGTGCAGGACGTTGAGTGCCCTCAGCCCAAATTGGAATTGTTTTAGTGACAGTAGTGCCAATTTTTTCTCCATCTTCAAAAATATCAAATGAGATGGGTACCGACCCGTCTTGCGTTGGGGTTCCGCTTATTGGGAAATAAGCATATTGTTTATCTCCCTGAAAGGAGAGTTGTACCTCTCCGTCTTCTATTTTCAATCCTGTTTCGGATGACCGATCGACAAACTTGACGAGTAGTTTCCGACCAAACCCGTTGACGAACGGAATACCCAAGCGGTCACCCGGTTCGTTTTCATCACCAGCAAAAGCGGGGGTACCTTTAGCTAGGAATCCGTCTACATAAATGGTTGATTCTTGTACGTTTAACCCCTTTTCTTGTACAATATATTCTATTCCGGGGTGTTCGCAAGAACAGAACAGACTTGAAATAAACAATATGGATAGTAATGCGGTAATCTTATTCATAATCATGTTTCCTTTCGTTTATATAACATTTGTTATCTTGCACCATAATTTTGTGTCAGCTTAGGATTGGAACGTATCTCTTGTGACGGAATAGGAAATAAGGTACAGTATTGGTCAATCTCAAATTTTTCGCTCTTCATATAGTAGTTGTTCACATTAGGAGAGCTGTTGGAAGTATAAGCATTATAGAAATTGGTGAAGTGTTGGTTCATTACTTCTACTGCTTTCCCTGAGCGTACGAGATCGAACCAGCGATGTCCTTCGAACGCCAATTCCAATGTTCGTTCGTCATAGATTGCTTGGTAAACCTTTTCTGGAGTATCTAGAACCCATTCTTTATTAGAGTCTCCAGATGCAAGGTACGGAACAATACCGGCCCTTTCCCGTACAAGGTTGATTGTATTATTCAAAACGCTTTGTGACAGAACTCCGTCACTTATATGTGCTTCCGCTTCTGCCAATAACAGCAGTACGTCCGCAAAACGGAGGATATACCAATTGTCATCAGAATCATTTACTTTATATTCTGATGAACCCATGTATTTGCCGCACATCCACTGGTCGTCTGCGCTAAAGCCTTTGACAGAAGTCCGGAAAGAGGTACCAGTATAAGGGTCGTAAGGATATGCGACGTTTTGTGTATAATCTTTATTTTCATTAACCGGAAGATAAGAAATACCATCTGTGTCTAATTTGATATTACCGTCGCTGATGCGTGTATCGGTGTAGATAACATCATCGAATTTGCGTACTTCATATTGATAATCGGGATACATGGAATCCCATTTCTTTGCCATGTCCATAAAATATCCGGTCGGTGCGCATGCGCCATTTCCTTGATTTGAAATGGGAGATGGGATATATCCGTTTGAGTTGGCTTTATTGCGGGGTGCATAGGATGCGGGTGAGAAAAGAGTGTAGAACGGGCTGCCCAATCCTTCTGCCTGACCTGTTTTATATTCCACTTCCCATATAGACTCACTTGAATGTTTGTTTGTGGGCTTGAATAATTCACTGAAATTCGGGTACAATTCGTATCCTCCATTGTTTATCACATCTTCTAGATAATACTTGGCGGCTTCGTATTGCGTAGTGGTCGTTTCCGGATAAAATACGGTAATGTTTGGATTGGCAGATATATCTTTCCATGCTTCTACGTTGGGATAAGCAGCTTCTGTGATGTCGTTCGGCATGGATAGAAGTACTTTTCCCAGTAAAGCCTCTGCCGCATATTTGTTGACTCTTCCTGTTGGAGTTTTCTCTCCGTTATTTGTTGAGCGATAAAGATTGTTAGATTCGATGGCGGTGGTCAAATCGGTGAGAATTCGTATATACACCTCTTCTGTGGATGCACGCAGATGACCTCTGGAATCTGTGTATTCTTGCGGGATATCCATAATGATGGGTACTCCGCCGTAAGCGCGAACTAAGTTGAAATAGAAAAGGGCACGTAGTACTTCGGCCTCTGCAATGTATTTCTGAACGGCTTCATCATTTCCGAAAAGTTCTTTTCCTTTCTCAATGACCGTGTTGGCTCTTATGATTCCTTTGTAGTGATGAGCCCAGTAGTTTTGGTTTCCGCTGTTGTTGGCAGATATGGTAAATTTTTCAATTTCATGTCGGAAAGTATTGGCATAATAATTGGTCTGATTCGGGAATGCGACATCCGAACGCACATCACCGAAGAGATAGATGCTGGCCGAATACAGTCCGTTGTCTCTCAATGAAGAGTAAGTTGAATACAATGCCGAACGTATATCATCGGGTGACTTGTAGAAATTTTTACCCGTTAAAGTGGTTTCCGGCTCAATGTCTAGAAAACCAGTACAAGCGGACATACAGGTAGTAACCAATGCCATTGTAAATATATTCTTCAAATTTTTCATATTCTTTTTCATGCTTTAGATTTATAATGTAACTTTCAGTCCCATGGTGAAATTTCTGGATAAAGGATATCCGGTACGGTCGATGCCCGGTGCGGTGGCCGAACGGAATGTGTTGGCTTCGGGGTTCATACCGGTATATTTGGTGAAAGTATGCAAGTTGTCGATATTGAAACTTAGTACTAATCCGTTTAAAAAGGTTTTCCGAAGCATCTTTTTGTCGAATGTGTACGAAAGTTGGATATTACGGATGGACAGATAAGAACCATCTTCGAGATATCGGTTGGTAAATTTACTCATTTCCGTAGTTGGACGTACATCATTGGAGGTGTAAGTACGGTCCGCTAAACCATTACCCGGCGATTCGGGCGAACGCCATCTGTCTACTACTTTGATGGAAAGGTTGTTATTGTTGTTTCCGCGGAGTGTTTCACGTAATGTATAGTTGTAAATCTGATTTCCGTATTGTCCGTTCAACTGAAAACTAAATGAGAAGTTTTTGTATGAGAATGTGTTGACCATACCGGCATTGAAACGTGGATAAGGATTTCCTATAATAGTACGGTCATTATCATCATAAAGTCCGTCACCGTTGAGATCATACCATTTACAGTCTCCTGGACGAACGTTCGGGTCGAAAGCTAGTCCTGAATAGGGGTCGTTCCGCAGTGCTTGAATCTCCTCCATTGACTGATAGATACCGCCGAATACATTTCCGTAGAACATACCTATCGGATAGCCTACTTTCGTGATGTTTGATTCTGCTACTCCATCAGTGATGGCTTCAGAATCGAGTCCTAGTGCCAATACCTTGTTTCGGTTGGCGGAGATGTTGAACGTAGTTGTCCATTTGAATTTGCCGGTCAAGTTACGTGATACGATATTGAACTCGATACCCTTGTTTTCAACGGAACCGACGTTTTGTAGCATGCGTGAAACTCCTAAAGTGCTTGGAACGATTGTATTGAGAAGCATATCGGAGGTGATAGACTTGTACAAATCAAGTTGCATGAATATTCGGTTGTGGAAAAGACCTATATCTATACCTAAGTTTGTCTGTTTGGACACTTCCCATTTCAAATCTGGATTAGCAATGTTCGATGGAGCCCAGCCATTTACAACAGAACCATCTACTATATACGATTGCTGTGACATTTTGGTCTCATAGTTGTAGTCTCCGATAGCATTGTTGCCGGACAAGCCGAAGCTACCTCGCAATTTGAGTTCACTAAGTACTTTCCTGAGTGGTTTCATGAACTTTTCTTCTGTCATAGCCCATCCTGCAGAAATGGAGGGGAAATAACCATATTTGTTGTTCTTTCCGAAGCGGCTTGAGCCATCTGCACGGAATACTCCTTGAACCATATATTTTCTTTTGTAGTCGTAGGTCAGTCGGGCTATGTAGGATAGCATACGGTCTTCGGTTTTATTATAATATCCTCCGTTGACTACACCTCCGTTGATGGAAGGTAGAGATTCTGTCGCAAAATGATAGGCGGATGTGTAGAGCTTGTTGAGTTGGTTGCTTTGTATAGTCATACCTCCTACGGCACTGATGTTATGGTCTCCGAACTCTTTCTGATAGGTCAGTATGTTTTCGTTAATCCACATGAGCTTGCGGGTCATTGTGGTGGAAGCCTCAGAGTCAGTACGGTTTTTGCCAATGGAAGCCGGATACCATATTGAGTTTTCGGATGACATGATATCGATAGCCAATGATGGTTTGAACGTTAATCCCTTGGCCAACTTTAATTCGAAGTTAAGACCGCCAACAATGCGATTCTGACTCGTTTCGTTTTTGTACTCATGAGCGATTCTGACTGGGTTGTCTTGGTTGTCAGCTAATGGCGAATCGGTAAGAGTGGGGAATGCACCGGTTTCGGGATCTCTTGAATCGGTTGCCTTAGTCGGTGCCAGGTTGTACTCTAATGTGGAAAAATATTCTCCATTCGGGAGTTTGACCGGGAAAAAGGGATACATGGAAATTGCGGTTCGGATTACACTGTTCGAGCCTTCTCCGCCTTCTCTGGTCCTTCTCTGATTGATAAACGTAGGAGCAAAGTTCACAGTTACTTTGGCCCATTTATTTAATTCGATGTCGAAGTTGGAACGGAAAGCGAATCTTTTCATTCCAGTACATATCAGAATACCTTCCTGGTCGAAGTATTCGCCGGAAATTCGGTAACGCATATTTTTACTTCCTCCTGCAATAGATAAGTTGTATTTCTGTTGAATGGCATTTTGGAAGATGGCATCTTGCCAGTCTGTATTGAGATTCTCGTCGAAAGGAAAATAGTCTTGATTTTGATTTGTTGTGTAACGGAATCTTTCATTCAGATTCTTATCTTTATAATATTCCAGCAATTGGGCTGTGTTCATCAATTCAAACTTATGTTGTATTTGGGCTATGGTGGTTGCGGCATTAATGGTTATTGTTGGTTTTGCACTTTCACCGCGCTTTGTGGTAATAAGTATTACACCATTGGCACCGCGCGAGCCATATACAGCGGTTGAAGCGGCATCTTTCAGAATCTGAATGTTGGATACATCATCAGGATTGACTGCTGACAGGCCGCCTTCCATCGGTATTCCGTCGACAATGTATAAAGGTTCCGAGCCAGCAGTAACGGTACCGATACCACGAACTTCTACATTAATATCACCACCGGGAGTTGCATCGGAAGTCTGTATACGAACTCCTGGCACTAAACCCGAGATGGTCTGTTCGATGGAAGAACCTACATATCCAGATAATTCTTCGGATTTGATGGAGGTCATGGCAGACGTTATTGTTCTTTTGGTCTGGGTTCCATAGCCAATGACTACGGTTTCATCCAACATATAGCCGTCTTCAATCATGACTACCTTAATAAGTTTCTTTGGATCTTTGATTGTGATCTCTTGTTTTTGAAATCCGATGAACGAAAATTCAAGAATTGGATTTTTACCTTTCGTTTGAATTTTGAAAGTGCCATCAATAGTAGTGGTGGTCCCATAATTGGAATTTTGGCAAAGGACATTCACGCCGGGTATAGGCTGTCCTTGCTCGTCAACAACAGTTCCTGTTGCAAATGTTCGGGCATTCTGGGCGTATGTATTTCCATCTGTATATGAAGAAACTGCAAATATGGAGAATACAATAATTAGGAAAAGAATGCGGATAGAAATAATATTTCTCATATAGTAATAAATTTAGTTATGCCACAAAAATACAATCAATATACTAATTTTTTATAGGATGTAAAGCCGCCAAAGAGAATTTGTAAAACAGTATAATATATAATATATTGAATAATAGCTGTTTATGTGCCGTGAGTGATGGGGAAAATGTAATAGGTGTGTGAACTGTTTATAGTTGAGGAAGGTGTTGAATATGGAGATATCGGATTTTATATTCATTTTTACCATAACTACATAAATTGTCTTTATTTCCAATGTATTTATTTGATTTATAGAGTTTTATCTGTTGGTAGACTTACTTTTATCTTAAAATGGAACCAGATGTGACTCAATGGTATTAGCATTTCGTATATTTGCATAAATATAAAAGTATTTGTTTTCCCTTTCAACAACTAAAATCGCATAAAATATGAAGAATCACTCAAGACATTTTGTAGCCGCTACTTGTGCTTTAGCAGCATTTTCTCCTGTTGAAATGATGGCTCAGAAACAACCTAACTTTGTTATTATCGTTGCAGATGATATGGGATATGGTGATGTGGGCATATATGGTAATGAGTATATAAGGACCCCGAATATTGATCAAATGGCGCGAAAGGGGATGATGTTCACAGACTTCCACTCGAACGGTTCAGTTAGTAGTCCGACGCGTTGCGGGCTATTAACCGGACGTTATCAACAGAGAGCTGGTTTGGAGAGAGTTCTTTTAGTACCCCGGAATGATAAAGATAAGGAGGTGGGACTTCCGTCGGAAGAAATAACCTTTGCAAAAGTCATGGGAGACAATGGATACCGGACAGCTTTGATTGGCAAATGGCATTTAGGATATTTACAGAAACATCATCCGATGAATTTCGGCTTTCAGAAGTTTGTAGGTTTTAAGTCCGGAAATGTCGACTATCAGAGCCACCGCAACCGTTATGGTGATATGGATTGGTGGGATGGACTGGAAGTGAAAGATATGCCGGGATACACAACAACCCTATTAACAACGCTCTCTGAAGATTATATAAAGGAAAATAAAGATAAGCCGTTTTGTCTATATATAGCACATGCGGCTCCTCATTCTCCCATGCAGGGCCCTCATGAGAAAGCGATTCGTACAGAGGCCACTCCGGAAGGGGATAAAAACTCTGATAGATCGAATAAAGAAATCTATAAAGATATGGTAGAGGAATTAGACTGGAGTGTAGGGCGGATTCTGGAGACACTGAAGAAATATAAACTGGATGAGAATACTTTCGTTGTCTTTTTCTCCGACAATGGTCCGGTAATAAATAATGGAGGTTCTGCCGGAGGATATAAAGGTGCTAAAGGAAGTCCATGGGAAGGTGCTCATCGTGTTCCTGGCATTTGTTATATGCCCGGTACTATTAAAGAGGGCACAACATGCGAACAAACAGTGATGAGTTTCGACCTTTTTCCAACTATGTTGGATATGGCTGACATTCATTATAACGATTCAAAGAAGAAACTGGATGGAACCTCTCTGGTGCCTTTGTTCAAAGGAGAAAATCTTGCTCCAAGGCTTTTATTTTGGGGTAATGGTAATAAGACTATATCAGTGAGAGACGGTAAATGGAAACTGGTTCGTTACAATCAAAAGGGGGACATTACGCTGCATTTGTTTGATTTGAACAATGACCCATACGAGAAAAACAATTTGAGCAAGCAGGAACCTGAATTGGTTGAAAGACTGGACAAAGAGATTACCCACTGGGCTGAGTCCGTCTATTCGGAAGTTCCTGATCAGTTTGCTCGAAAAGTACAGCGCACGAATAAAAAATAACACGTTAACATACATAGTAACTATGAAGATAGAAAAAACAGCCTTGTTGGCATTGGGAGCTGCTATGACTTCCGGTGCGGCTTTGGCCTCGAATACGGTTGATAAATCGACTCCTAATGTCTTGCTGATTCTTGTAGATGATCTTGGATTGGGCGATTTGTCCTGCCAATATGCCAAAGATTTGAGTACTCCCAATATTGATCGCATCTTTGAAACGGGAGTACGTTTGGATAATTTTTATGCCAATTCATCGGTATCTTCTCCTTCGCGTGCCGCACTGTTGACCGGGCGTTTCCCGGCTATGGTAGGAGTGCCCGGAGTCATACGTCCCTCCGTTGACCAAAATTGGGGCTATTTCGATCCGTCTGCCGTCACTATGCCCGAGGTGCTCAAGAATGGTGGTTATAGAACCGCGCTGATTGGTAAATGGCATTTGGGTTGGGAAAGTCCGAATCTTCCTAATGAAAGAGGATTTGATCATTTTCATGGCTTTCTTGCGGATATGATGGATGACTATTACACGCATCGGCGACAGGGAGGAAATTATATGTACCTGAATGACAAGGAAATCGATCCTAAAGGCCATGCTACCGAATTGTTTACTTCATGGAGTGTGGATTATATCAAGAAAGAAGCAAAAGAGAAGAATCCCTTTTTTCTTTATCTTGCCTACAATGCTCCCCATTCTCCTTTGCAACCTCCGGTAGAATGGGTGAACAAGGTGCAAGAGAGAGACAAGTCTCTGCCGGTTAAGCGTGCAAGGCTGATAGCCCTGATTGAACATTTGGATTATAATATAGGTAAGGTGATACAATCTCTTGAGGAAAGTGGTCAATTGAATAATACGTTGGTGATATTTGCTTCTGATAATGGAGGAGACCGGGGAAGTATGGCGAACAATGGTCCTACCCGGGGTGCCAAAGGCGATATGTTTGAGGGTGGTATTCATGTCGCTTGCGCATTGAATATGCCGGGAGTTTTCGAAGGTGGCCGACGTGACAATCACTTCGTGGTGATGATGGACCTTATGCCTACTATATGTGACTTTGTAAATGTACCAGTCAAGCATGAGATAGACGGTATTTCCGTACTGGATGCCATTAAGGGAAAGACCCAGAACACAGAAGACCGCTTTGTCTTCTGGCTCCGAAATGAAGGTGGCGCGCAGTTTTGTGGCAAGTCACAGAGTGCTGTGAGGTATAATGAGTATAAACTTTTACAGAATCTTCCCTTTGAAAAGTCGCAGATGTTCAATTTGGAAGAGGACTCTTTGGAAACTACTCCGCTACCTTTGCAAGGGGATATGTTTCGGAAATTGAACAATGCAATGACTAAACATTACCGTGCTTGGGGGGCAGTCCCTTGCCAGGCACCGTCTAAATAGAAACTTAAATCATAAAATAAAACTAGTATGATGAATTTAAAAATGAAAAACAAGACTCTGTTCCTATGCCTTCCAGCTATATTAAATGTCCCTTTTGGAGGCTCTTCCGTATTCGGAGCAAATCCAGAAAAAGTCAATAAAGAAAATAGCCCGAAACGTCCTAATGTACTTGTATTACTAACGGATGACCAGACATTCAGCACTATCCATGCCTGGGGTAATAACGAAATTCAGACTCCGAATATGGATAGGCTTGTCAATCAGGGTATGTCATTCACCCAAACTCACGTAATGGGCGGGCTCAATGGCGCCATCTCGCAGCCCAGTCGTGCGATGCTCCTTACCGGGCGCGGTCTGATGGATGTACACCGCAACGGACAAATCATCCCCAAGAATGAGAAAACATTTCCCGAACTGTTCCGCGAGAACGGCTATACAACCTTCGGAACCGGCAAATGGCATAGTGACAAAGCTGCATTCAACCGTTCGTTCTCTACGGGTGCAAATATTTTTTTCGGAGGAATGCATCCCTATGGAAATGAAAAGGAAGAAAAGGGACACCGATGCCCTTATCTGCATGAGTATGACCCGACAGGGAAATACAAAAATGGTCAATGGGTAAATGCATCACTCAATACTTTCTCATCTGAGTTGTATGCCGATGCCGCCATCAAGTTCATTGAAACAAATGCATCGAATGATAACCCGTTTCTGATGTATGTCGCATTTACTTCGCCGCATGATCCGCGTAACGTATTACCCGATTACGGACGCAAATACGGCAGCAAGGAAATTACGATGCCAAAGAATTTTGTCACACAGCATCCGTTTGATAATGGTGATCTTAATGAACGTGATGAAAAACTGTTGCCTACTCCGCGTGTACCAGAACAGGTGCTTGCTGAAAGGGCCCGCTATTACAGTATGGTGAACGAGGTAGATGTTCAGATAGGACGTATCCTTGATATGCTTGAAAAAAGCGGCAAAGCCGATAACACCATCATCGTATTTGCTGCGGACAACGGCCTTTGTGTCGGAGAACACGGACTGTTGGGGAAACAGAACTTATATGAAGCAGCGGTGAGAGTGCCTTTAGTGATATGCGGACCTAATATCCCGCAAAATGTCATGAGCGATGCCTACTGTTATCTTTATGACCTTTACCCCACTCTCTGTGATCTTTCGAATATAAAGGCGCCAACTACTGTTAAGGGTATTTCATTAGCGCAAACCATACAGAACCCGAAAGTGAAAAAGCGCAAGGACATATTGCTGACATATATTAACCTCCAAAGAGCCATCAAGAAGGATGGCTTCAAACTTATACTTTACAATGTGGACGGTCAGCGTCATCCACAGCTTTTTGACCTTAAGGCGGATCCAATGGAAATGAATAATCTTTATGACAATCCGAAGTATAGTAAAAAACGTGAAGAGCTTACTAAATTACTTTATGCTCGAATGGCGTCTGTTGGCGATTTCTGTGATCCTACTAAACCGGATTGGGGCTATCCGACGAAACTGAAATGGGAACAAGTTGTTAAAGTCAATCCTTGATGTAGAAGAATGTGTGTTCGGGGGCTTGTATAGCTCGATATGAGAAAAATAATCATTCCCACTGCAATAAGAAAAAAACAGCTTATTGCAGTGGGTGTTTTTTTATTGTCCGATACGTCCCACTCTTTCCTCGAAATCGTTACGATCACCAATGGCTTTGCTTCTCATTTTTGAGCGGTAGTTGTAAATGGTCGATAGTGAGTATTGCAGGAAATGGGCTATTTTCACACTATCTGTGATTCCTAACCGAATCAGTGCAAAGATTCTCAGTTCGGGAGTCAGTAGTTTACCAGTACCAGGTATTATGGCATTTTCGGGTGATAAGAGCGCGTTAAAGTCCGCTACGAAGTTGGGGAATAAGTTGAGAATAGCTTTGTCGAAATTATTGTAGAACTCGGCCAAGTCTTCTTCCGTGTTCAACGAAGATTTGAGGAAAGAAACCACTTTATTGATATCTTCACTCTTTGCTATTTTAAGGGCTCTTTTTTTGAAACTGTCTATCTGAGTGATATAGTTGGTGTATTGTTCCATATATAATCCCACATATTCTTCCTTAATTTTACTGCTATCAGCCAGTGCAGAGTTTATGTTTTGTATTTCATCCAAATGATATGACAGGCTTTTATTGGCTTGTTCCACTTTTTTCTTTTGCTTTTTTAGTTGGGTGAAAAGTATAAATAATAGGATACAGACAAGGCACAGCGAACTGAGTAGGCTACTAATAATAACAAATTTGCGTTTTTCTTTCTCTTGAAAAGCCTTGTCGATGAAGAGGTACATATCCGAGGCTTCAATTGTATTGATTCTGGCATTACATAAGATGGCATCTTCCATTGCATTTTTCATGTATGTGTATGCCCGATCTATGTCTCCACTCTCAAAAATAAGTTTTGCCAATATTCGCAAAGAACGGTTCTCTCTAGTTCCGCTTATTGCATCGGATATGGCAGATATGGCAAAGTACTTGATTGCATTCTTAGAGTCACCTTTGCCTTGATAGGCAGAGGCTAATGAATAAGCTAATATGCCGGCATTCCGTGAATATTGGGGATAGCTTAAATAAGCACTATCCAGCATATAGATGGCATCATTATATTTCTTTTTGTGTAGCAGGATAGGAGCAATTGTGAAAGCCCGTATATTGGAAGGGACTTCTGCGCATTGAAGTAAAGAGTCACGATAAGTTTGTTCTATCAAATCATTCTTGCGTGATTCTATTTCACTGGAAGCAAAATTCTTTTGGTGATTGTAGATAGTGGCTTGCCCGAGGAAGTATTCCACTTTAAGTTTGGGAGACAATAATTCATGTTGTATGGGATTGACAATGGACAATGCTTCTTTGAAAAATCCCATGGAAGATAAAATACGTGCATAGTCTAACTTGGCTTCAATGATAAGCTCTCCATCTCCACTTTCTTGAGCTAATTCATTCATATGAATAGCATAGGTTAAAGCGGAATCTTTTTGAAAGGAAGAATAGGCGAAACATAATAATTCGGCTATTTGTACTTTTTTGTGTATTTTATGGTGTAACTTCAGTTCTATTTTGAGACTATCTATTTGCTCTTGCTTTTGTTCTGCATAATCTAATTTATACTTTAGGGCTTTATCTAATGTTTTTAGTAATGATTTGATTTCATCGTTAGCTGTAGCCGGATTGATAAAAATAAAGCAGAGTAACACAGGTAAAATAAACTTTCTCATGATTATATTAGATTTTATCGCTAAAGCTGAATTTGGGATAAAGGTAAATATAATATTTGATAAATGCTAGCTTGTGATTTAATTCTCATGTCTGAGATTTATAATTCCATACCAAACCGTAAAAGAATACCAGTTTGATATGGAATTTATGATATGAAATCTTTTTCAGAAATGTCTATGTATAATTAAAGAATAATTGTTATTTGTATTTTTTTGCAAACTCTACCGAAACAGAATTGCTGAAACTTCCGCAAACTTCCGCTGCGAAGTCTTTTCCGCATTGGATTATTTTATCCCAGATTTCTTCATTCAAGTTATTTAGATCGCGGTATCGAACATCATATTTGAGTAATCCATAAATGAGTCCTGCATTAAAATTGTCGCCGGCTCCAATGGTGCTGACTGCTTGTAACGGTTCTACCGGGTAATCTTTGTTGACTAGATTGGTGCGCAATGCTACCTTTTGCCCGCCTGCAGTACAGATGAATTGTGGGCAATAGAACTTGATTTTATCCTTGTATATCTTGTCTATATCCTGCATGTTGTACATATAGAGGAAATCCTCTAATGAACCGCGTACGATATCTGCATATTCAAGATTCTCAATAATGGTTGGAGCCAGTTTCATGGCTTCGTTTTTATGAGAAGAGCGGAAATTCGGGTCGTAATAGATGATGGCTTTCTTTTCCCGTGCCTGATCGAGTAATTCGAGAACCTTTTCCCGCAGTACCGGATTCAATGCATAATACGAACCGACCATCACAATGTCATCTTCCTCTAATTTAGGGAATAGGACGTCCAAGCGTTGTTTGGGATAATCCTTGTAAAATATATATTCTGCATCGCTTTGCTCGTTGAGAAAAGCCAGAGATACTGGTGATTTTCCGTCCGGGAATACGTTGACATGATCGGTTGGGATATTATTCTCACGCATAAACTGTAGGATAATATTGCCTACACGGTCATTCCCGGTTTCACTGATGAAGCCGACGTTTATTCCCATTCGTCCCAATGAGACGATGCCGTTGAATACAGAGCCTCCCG
This sequence comes from Bacteroides sp. 1001302B_160321_D4, assembly GCF_015667765.1. NCBI lineage: Bacteria > Pseudomonadati > Bacteroidota > Bacteroidia > Bacteroidales > Bacteroidaceae > Bacteroides > Bacteroides sp. 1001302B_160321_D4. The sequence continues at coordinate 98,294 of NZ_JADPLO010000001.1, forward strand.
GTACGGCTGCGGAAGGCTGGTCACCTCGAAAGATGATATCGAGGATTGTCTCTCCGATACCGATTACTTTTCGCATAGTGATCTTGATTTTTCTCCCAGATAACCACCATGATGGCGTTTTGAATATTCGGCGATCGTAAATCCGGTTTCTTTCATGGTTTGTACCACCAATATATCTCCGATCACTGTCATGGCAGTGGTAGAGGTAGTAGGAGTCATGCCTAACACACAGACTTCAGCCGGCTTACCGGTACTAAGACAAACATCCGACTCTTTTGCCAACGGACTGTCCGGATTACCAGTAATAACAATAAACTTCAAATCCGGATCCAGATTATGAGCCAGACGGGTTAATTCCACAATCTCCCGTGTCTTGCCCGAGTTGGAGATCAACAGGAGTAAATCATTCTTTTGTAAAATACCCAAATCCCCGTGTTGCGCTTCGCTGGGATGCAGAAAGACAGATGGAATACCGGTGGAACAAAAAGTTGTAGCAATGTTCATGGCAATCTGTCCGGCTTTTCCCATACCGGAAGTTACCAGTTTTCCCTTTTTCTGATGTATTTGTTCTACAATCAGTTTTACTGCTTTTTCATAAGCGTCTGTTATTGGGATGTTGAGCACAGCTTGTGCTTCCTGTTGCAAAAGTTGTTTGATGGAGTCTATCATATAATCAGTTTATTTTTTCTTTTAATTCGTTCAATGTGTTTGCTACTTCGTAATAGGTTGAGAATGGTTGCCGTGCAAAACCTTTATCCTCCAACGTGTGGAGTGCTTTCAATAGTTCGTCATAGAAACCATATTCATTGTAGAAGATGACCTTTTTCCGGTGATAACCGATAGAAGCAGCGGCTATTACATGGAAGATCTCATCGAGCGTACCAACGCCTCCGGGTAGTGCGACTAGCACCTCCGACTTCTCCGTTATGATATCTTTGCGGTCACTCAAATTGCGGGTGTGAATTTCTTCGTCTAACAGAGTGCTTACTTTGCCGTTCTCCTCCAGTTTGGCGGGAACAACTCCGATGACCTTGCCGCCGTTTTCTTTCACGGCGCGGGCGATACATTCCATCAGTCCGAGGCTGGCACCTCCATATATCAAGGTTTTGCCTTTCTGCCCCATCCATTCTCCTATTTGGCGGGCACTTTCGAAGTACACTTTGTCAATGTTTTCGGAAGCGGAACAGAATATTCCTATCTTTTCCATATACGTTGTTGCTGTTATAGTCCACAAATATCTGCAATTTTCTATAAACAGCAATAAGTTTTATTGTATTTTTGCGGCATTAATTCAATAAGGAAGTAGAAAACAATGCATTGCAACGAATATACATTGCCAAATGGCTTACGTATTATCCATGAACCGACCCTCTCAAAAGTAGCTTATTGTGGTTTTGCGATCGATGCCGGAACGCGCGATGAGGCGGAGAATGAGCAGGGAATGGCCCATTTTGTAGAACACCTGATTTTTAAGGGAACGGAGAAGCGGAAAGCCTGGCATATCCTCAACCGGATGGAGAATGTGGGGGGCGACCTGAATGCTTACACTAATAAGGAAGAAACGGTGGTCTATGCCGCTTTCCTGAAAGAACATCTGGAACGGGCGCTTGAACTGTTGGGGGATATTGTATTTCATTCAACCTTTCCGCAGCATGAGATAGAAAAAGAAACGGAGGTCATTATTGATGAAATCCAGTCGTATGAGGATACTCCGTCGGAACTGATCTTCGATGATTTTGAAGATATGATCTTCCGCAATCATCCATTGGGAAGAAACATTCTTGGTAAACCGGAACTGCTGCGGAGTTTTCGCACAGAGGATGTTCTATCGTTTACCCGCCGGTTTTACCAACCGGGGAATATGGTGTTTTTTGTTCAGGGACAATATGATTTCAAGAAAATCATCCGCTTGGTAGAAAAATACCTTTCGGATATTCCTGATGTAAGAGTAGAGAATCGTCGCACACCTCCGCCTCTTTATATGCCGGAACATTTGACGGTTTCTAGAGACACACACCAGGCACATGTAATGATGGGTAGCCGTGGCTATAATGCGTATGACGACAAACGCACAGCTCTCTATTTATTGAACAATGTCCTCGGAGGTCCCGGGATGAATAGCAAACTCAATGTGTCCCTTCGTGAGCGCAGAGGGCTGGTTTATAACGTCGAATCCAATCTGACCTCCTATACGGATACAGGGGCTTTCTGTATCTATTTCGGGACGGATGTAGATGATATGGACACCTGTTTGAAACTGACCTATAAGGAACTGAAGCGGATGCGTGATGTGAAAATGACTTCCTCCCAGTTGGCGGCAGCGAAAAAGCAATTGATCGGACAAATTGGAGTGGCATCTGATAACTTTGAGAATAATGCACTGGGAATGGCGAAAACATACCTTCATTATCATAAATATGAATCATCCGAGCTTGTTTTTAAGCGTATTGAAGAGTTAACAGCAGAGCAACTACTGGAGGTTGCCAATGAAATGTTTGCAGAAGAGTATTTATCAACGCTGATTTATAAGTAGCTTTTTGATACTGCTACGATACACTGACAATTAATAAACTGTTAATATTAAACTGACCATGAAAAACTTAACACGAAATGTCTGGATTTGCCTGGGTCTGATAATATTTCCCCTTACAACATTCGGACAGCAGAAGAACAATTTTACCTATGTGCCGGCTCAAGAGCTTTTATTGGTAGGAAAAGCGACTACCGAAGGTGAATATTTCCATCGGGTAGACACAGCAAAGTATTGTACGATGCCTCCTGCAGTAAAGAAGCTATTCACCAACTCTGCGGGTTTGGCTATTTCCTTCACAACGAACAGCCCAGTGATAAAAGCTAAATGGACTGTTCCTGACAATTACCAATTGCCAAACTTGACCAGACTAGCCCAGAAAGGCTTGGACTTGTATATCAAACGGGATGGGAAATGGCAATTTGCCGGAGTAGGGATGCCGGGTGGCGTGACTACGGAAAGAGTGATTGTCGATAATATGGGAACCGAAGAGAAAGAATGTTTGTTATATCTGCCCTTATACGATGAGTTGAAGAGTCTGGAGATAGGCGTTTCTTCTGATGCTCACATACATAAAGGAGAAAATCCGTTCAAAGAGAAAATAGTAGTCTACGGATCCAGTATTTTGCAGGGAGCGTCTGCCAGCCGTCCGGGCATGGCCTATCCGGCCCGCTTATCCCGTAGCAGTGGATATAATTTCATTAATTTGGGATTGAGTGGCAATGGAAAAATGGAGAAAGAAGTTGCCGGGATGTTAGCGGATATTGATGCAGACGCTTTTATCTTGGATTGTATTCCTAATCCTTCTCCCAAAGAGATTACCGAACGGGCTGTTGACTTTGTAATGACCTTGCGGGAAAAACATCCGGATATACCTATTATTATCATACAGACATTGATACGCGAAACGGGAAACTTTAATCAGAAAGCCCGTGAGAATGTAAAGCAACAGAATGAGGCTATCGCCGAGCAAGTAGAAGTACTGCGTAAAAAAGGCGTAAAGAACTTGTATTTCATCAAAGAAGACCGTTTCTTGGGAACAGATCACGAGGGAACCATCGACGGAACTCACCCGAACGATTTGGGATTCGACCGGATGCTGAAGAAGTATAAACCTGCTATCAGCAAGATTCTGAAAATTAAGTTTAGAAACGAATAACGGAAAGAAATAAGAAGAAATAAAGGTCAATTCATGGGGGTGAATTGACCTTTTTTTGCAAATGTGTTAAGTTGTTCCTGAAAACAAGAAGCCCGTTACTTCTTTAATAAGATGTTTCGAATGACTTATAGAGAAGATTATTCCAGATCTCTCAATCCTTTTTCCTCCAAATAATGAATAAGTTCTTGTGGGCGGTCTGTTTGTATCATTGTCGCTTTATGCTTTAACATCCAGCCCCAATGTTTATCTTTACTTTCCAATAGAGCATTCTCATCATCATGTCCGCCACATAGACTATCCCATAAAGTATTCATCCATACCCGACTACCTGATTTAGCGATTTCATCTATTATTTTTAGATTCGGATTTGCATCATCTTTGAAGCATAGTTCGTAAGCAATTGGGGTAAAGTTTTTGATAAAAGTTTGTATAGTGGCAACTGCTTCTTTATCCCATAAATTAACGATAGGCATATAAAGCATGCTTTCATTGGAGCCATACTCTTTTTTCACTTTCTCTACAGGATAGTATCCTTTGATGATGACCTGTTTCTCCATTCCACATTCCTGGATGATAGGCATAATTTCTTTTATGTAAGTACCTCCTTTGTCTATATTGACAAGAATACGGCCTTTACAGACATTTAATGCTTCTTTCAGTGTGGGGATTGGTTGGCGGGTCTTGATTCCGTTGCCGCTGCGTAGGACGAACTTTTTTAGTTCCTCGGTCGTATAATCTTTTATCGGTCCCTTTCCCGTAGAAGTACGGTCGAGAGTTTCGTCGTGCATACAAATAAAGTTGCCATCTTTAGTCGGTTGTATGTCAAGTTCTATCATATCAACTTTCATTGCAATTGCTTTTTCGATACTTTGCAGGGAGTTTTCCGGCGCATTGCGCCAGTCTCCTCTATGAGCGATAACAAAGATATACTTCGATTCATTATCATGTAGATTTTTCAAAAGTTTATCAGTCCTTGTTTGTGCGCTGATGGAAAATGCGGTTAGCAGAATAGGTAGTAAGAAAAAAAGTTTTTTCGTCATAACTTAATAGAATTCATTAATGATGATAAAAGTCACCCGGGGCATCGCCCCGGGTGCTCGCTATTATTTGACAGTAATGCGGCGAATCAGGTAATTGACAGCGCCTGCCACATACATTGTTTTGCAGTCCTCCGTAATTATGATTTCATACGGTTGGTTGAAGGTAGCCTTCAGTCCTTTTCCGTCGGAGAAACCTGCTTTCCCAGAACCAGCGATGGTTTCCAGCGTTCCTTTCGAGTAGTCTCCATTTGCGTCAGGAGTTAGTTTGCGGATGCAGTTGTACGTGTTATCCGAAAGATACAGGCATCCATCTGAACCGGCAGCTACCCCGAAAGTAGCACCCACTTTTGCACTAAGCGGATTGCCGGGTTCTCCGTCATAATACTCTTGTCCTTTTACTCCGTCTCCTGCAATTGTCTTTTGCGTGCCATCCGGACTGATTTGAATCAACACATACCCATTAGAAGTACCAACAATCATATTCTTGTTTTTGTCGAACACAATATAGTTGGGAGATACGTTAAGAGTGGCGAAAGTTGTTTTTGTACCTGAAGGTGTGAATTTATAAATCGCCTTATTGTCGCGTGCCGATACATATATGTTATCTTCATCATCGAATGTAACATTCATTGGACTCTTCATTTCGGATGCTATGGTTGAAACAGACATACTGCCGGTTTCTATTTTCCGTAACATTCCTTTTCCTTTATCGATGAAATAATAGTTTCCTTTCGAATCGAATCCACCTTGCCAGATAGCACTGCTACCGTCTACTGCCACATCGAGGAGTGAAGTGACCAGGAAGTCCGGAGAGATACGTCGTATATAGTTGTATCCTCGTTCTGTAAACCATAAACTGCCATCCGGAGCAAAAGCGATACCAGTGGGAAGCTTGGTTGTGGCTTCCGTACCGACTCCGTCTGTCATTTCGAATACTCCCTTCTGTCCAACGATTGTTTGAACGATATATTCCTGATCCGGTGTTTTCAGATAATTGAGCTCGAGGCCTGTCAATTCACCCGAGGGGGATTTGACGCGGATGGAATATTTTCCCGGAGCCATTTCAGGTAATATTATTTTCAGTTCGTCCTTGAAGGCTTCTATAACGGTTGCCTGTTGGTCGTTGATGAAAACAGCATTTTCTTCCGGCACCGTGCTGAAATTACGTCCCAGTATTGTAGCTATTTCACCGGAATAAACATTGGTGGGTTTCACGAGGACCAGCCTAAGCTCTGTCACTGACGCTTTGTAGTCATTATCATTGCAGGCTACAAACAATGATAAGAGTGAGCAGGCGAGCAGTAGTATGTATATCTTTCTCATAGTCTTTTATTTATTTACTGTTATGGTACGAATCAAATGGTTTTGCTCATCAGCGATATATACTTTATCCGAAACCAGTACGCTTGCAGGGCAATTGAATGTAGCTGTCAGAGCAGAACCATCAATTTTACCTTTCGTTCCCGGAATACCGGCTATTGTTTTTAATGTTCCTTTCGTATAGTCGCCTTCTGCATCCGGTGTTAGCGTACGTATGGTATGCATTGTATAATCGGTGATATAAAGTACCTCATCCGGGCCGAATGCAATGCCGAATGTTGCCCCCATGGTTGCTTTTGACAGGTCGTTCTGTTCACCATCAGAATAAGTCGCGGCAGTGGGTACTACGCCAGTTCCGAATACAGTTTTTAGTGTACCGTCCGTATCGAACATATGCAGCTGATAAGTACCGCCGGTACCTACAAAAATTCTTCCCTTCTTATCTACCGCCATACAATTGGGACCGGCTTTGAGTGAAGACATATCGTAGTTAGTTACAGTACCGCCGGATGTTATTTTCTTTACTGCCTTATTATCGCGGTCCGCAATATACATATTACCGTTACTATCAAAAGTGACGCTCATCGGACTTTTAAAGGTCGTTTCGGTGGAGAACACAGAGCAAGTGCCTTCCTGTGTAATCTTAATAATATTATTCAAAGCTTTATTGGCTACATAATATATACCCGAGAGATCGAAACCACCTTGCCAGGGAGCATTAAATGTAACGGTGCCACTTTGGGCAACAGTTGAAACATTATATTCCTGATCCATTTTTCTGATGACGTTATTTCCTCTTTCGGCAATCCATATGTCACCATTGGGTGCGAGAGCTAGTCCCTGCGGGAATTTGAAAGAGGCAGCCGTTCCCTTACCGTCAGTAGAGGTAGTTGCGGAGTTACCTGCTACTGTTGCAACTGTGTAAGATAAATCTTCGTAGGTGAAACTTAGATTCTCTACCGTTTTATCTGCGACAGTAACTTTGACTGGATAGGTACCGGAAGGGTTCTCCGGAGCAATAATGGTTAGCGTTGTTGCGGTTACAACTTTTACGGTTGCCTGCTTTCCGTTTATGGAAACCATGTTCTCTTCGACCGTTGTTCCAAATCCTTCTCCTGAAATCACCACTTCCTCTCCGGCTTTTCCACGTGCGGGGGTTAGAGAAGAGGTCGTTAATGTCACTGTGTGAAGGTAAGTAAACAGGGGGCTTTCAGCTTCTTTAGTACCAATTCTCACACGGATAGGGTAACTGCCTTCCTCGGTGTCGGGAATGATAATTTTGAGTTGGCTGGAAGTCGCCTCTTTAACTTCAGCAGTCACTCCGTTGATTGTCACCTGATTTTCTGATACCACTGTGCTGAAACACTGACCGATCAGTGTCACTAAATCTCCTGCATAGGCAGAGGAGGGCATAACCTGTAATACAGCAAGTTCAGGTGGGGCTTGAGGTGTTGCATAAGTAAATTTGAGTCCTTCTACAACTTCCCCTTTCACACTAACTTTGATTGAATAAGTACCTTCCGGATTATTGGGAAGAGCAATCACTAAACGATTCTGGGTTGCATCGATAATTTCCGCTTGTACTCCGTTAATAAATACCTCATTATCAATTGCTGTTTCAGAAAAATGAACTCCTGAAATAATTGCGGTACCTCCTGTCGATCCAGCTTTCGGAATAATGGAAATGAGTTTCGGAGGAAATTGTCGGGAATCGGATTCGTCCGATTCCGAACATCCACAGAACAAGTTACAACAAAATAGGATAGATAAAATAAATATTGAGTTCTTCATATTTTCTGTTTTTTAAGGTTCATTGACTGTTACCATCCACGTATTTACCACAGGCCGCTCCTGTCCATCAGAAGGCCGGTTCCGTATTTGGAATATATCCGCTATCGGATGTCGTATAAGCATTTGGGCAGAACCGCCACTGTCCAGGTTCACAGCCCACGAGCACCCTAACGCTTTCATTATTGAACCCATTTCCGGATAAGTAAGTCCGTATGAATAAAACTCTACACGTCCGTCAGCCACCATGAAGTAGACATGACCATCATCTGAATATCCAAGACAAGCACGCGGATCGATACCTGGATAAGTTGCGCCGGATATTTCTCCATCCCGTAGCACGATAACTCCGCTCCCGGTCACTTCTTTGAGGTTGTACTGCATCCCACGATACTCCACAGAGTCGGCAATTACCATTTTGTTGTCTTTCGTCAGCGCGATAAAACTCAAAGCTTGTTGGGGAAGTGTTTCTTTAAAGATGAATGAGTTTTTTAAGATCACTCCATTGCGATGAATGGGCCCCCTGATATCCATTGTACTGACATCCCAAAAATCAGCATTAATCATGGCAGCTACCCGGTGCCACGGACGGTCGGCGTAATCTGCCATTTCTGTTAGTGTCTGCCGCTGGAAGTTGTTGCGTACATCCGCATCATACGGCATACCTACTTCTAATGAAACCCCCGGTTCATTCAAATCAATGTCGATTATAAATATATGAGTAGAGCGGCTGTCTGCCTTTTGAAAGTGGACATCTGTTTCCGTAACTCCCAATGCAACAACAAAGCTGGTATCGGTATATACACGTGCCACTGTTTCACTACCCGCTAATAGTTTTTGACCGATTTTTGTTTGCGGGGTATAATGTACGTCTTCAATTGTATCGTTTGAGCAACTTAAGAAAGCCACTGGTAATACAAATGACAGAATCTGCATGTATTTTAATAAGTTCATCATTTTCATTGTTTTAGTTAGCCCAATATGAATTTTGATTTAAAAGTTTATTGAGAGACCTTTCTTTGGCAGGAATAGGTAATTTGTTATACTTGCGCTCAAAGCCGAGATCACTTTCCAGGCGGTTGAGGCGGACAAGGTCGAACCAACGGAAACCTTCCGCCAGTAGTTCCGTATGTCTCTCATTGAGAATTGCATCTATGAAGTCTTCTTCAGTGGCAGGGTGTACAGAAGGAAGACCACGGAAGTTCCGAAGCTCATTCAAACGGGTAAGCCCTTTGGAAAGTCCTTGTGCTTCAGCACTAATCAGGTACATTTCCCCCAAACGGGTAATAATGATCGGATCGGTAGTCACCTCTCCACCGGGATATTTATTAATGACTTCATTTGTTTCCTGCATATCAATTGATATGGCGGTTCGTTTATCATCCGGTTCGAACATATTCATCACTTTTGTCGTCGGCGCATATGTATAGCTACCTCCATTGGCAGAAGCACGTGAATAGAGGGAAGCACTCAAGTTTACGCTTGATTCATTGAGCAGATTGACAAACGAGAATATTTCTTCTCGGTTTGCTTTTCCACGGAAGATCTGGTCGAAGTCGGCAAGTGAGAAATTGGCATCACCTATCACTTCTTCAGCAAGTTTGGCAGCTTCAGTCATTTTGCCTTGTGCAAGTTTGGTTCTTGCCATTAAAGCCTTTGCCGCTTGTTTTGAGACGTAATACTTGTCGGAAAAAGTAGGAGCATAATCTATTGCTACCTGAAAATTCTTTTCTACAAAACTCCATCCTTCTGTTTCGGTAGATGCTGCGATGTCTCCTGAAAAAGGAGCTTCGAGAATGGGAACTTCTCCATAGCGGGTAACCAAGTGATAATAAATCAGACCACGGAAGAAACTGGCTACTCCCAGTATCTCGTTTCGTGACTGGCTGGCTGCTAATTTGTCAACTGCGACAATCAGTGAATTTACTTGGTAGAGAGCAGTATAAAATCCATCCCACGGTCCGCTGACGAAACCGCTTTCAGGGGTAACCAGGTCTTTTACCAATAATACCGGATCTTTCAGTCCTGTCGCTCCGCCGCGGACAAGATCTCCGCCGACAATATCTTGTGTAAGATAACCATTTACTGTTGGTTTGTTTTGTATATAAAAGTAGAGTCCGGTAAGCAGTAATTGAGCATCCTCCTCGGTGAGGTTATCACTGGATACGGCATTATGCGGATATTGGTCCATTTCGTTGCAACTAGTGGCAAACACCAATAATACTGTTAATAACGATATAATAAAATTCTTCATATCTGTTAGAATTTAAGATTGACACCTATTGTAAACGTACGCGGTTGGGATGGGTAGAGATAATCATATCCCATATTGGTTGCAGAGAGGCTTACATTTACTTCCGGATCCAGATACGGCCACTTCGTTAATATGAAGAGGTTATCTGCCTGGAAATATATGCGTAGATTATCGATATGTATCCGGTTAATCCAACTTTTTGGGAGGGTATATCCAATAGAAGCTGTACGGCAACGGATATAAGATGCATCGTGTAACATTCGGGTATTGACAAACTTGGTTGAGTTCCACGTATAACCATAAATGGCACGCGGATTTTCGTTAGTACTGCCCGGTCCCGTCCAACGGGATTCTGCAGCTGATTTCAGTATCGGCCATGTACCGTTACCCATTCGTAAACCTCCGGTCCACAGTTCATAGAGCTTGTTGCCTGACGAAAATGTAAAGAACAGGCTCAAGTCAACGCCTTTGTACTTGAATGTGTTATTGAAACCACCGGTGAACTTTGGATTAGCCGAGCCGACAAACTGTTTGTCGTTTTCGTCTATGACATCGTTGCCATCCACATCTTCGTAAATACAGTCTCCTGCTCTTACGCCCTGATCGTAAATCTTGGCAGGAATTTCATCATCCGACTGGTAAATACCTTTCCACTTAATCATATAGAAAGACCCTATCGGCTCGCCGACTTTAAGGGCGTGCATCGAGCTGGTTGTCAATATCTCATTATTGTCGAGGAGCGCAGTCAGTTTATTTCTGATAAAGGAGATATTGAAATCCGAATGCCATGAGAATGAACCTTTGCTAAGGTTGGCTCCTAAGGTAAATTCGAGTCCTTTATTACGCATTGATCCGATATTACATACCTGGCTGGTATAACCCGATGTAGCAGGAGTTGGCTTTTGGTAAAGCAAGTCCTTGGTATCTTTGATAAATGCATCTGCTGTGAATGTGATCGCACCTCTGAAAAAAGAAAGGTCTACTCCGATGTCAGCTTGTTGGGCTTTTTCCCATTTAAGATCGCGGTTGCCTGCAGTAGTCAGTCCTAAACCGTTCTCACCGTTATAGTTGTATCCTCCACCGGCTAATGCTTGATAAGCATAAGAGCCGATACCTCCCTGATTACCGGTGCAACCCCAGCTTGCGCGGAACTTTGCATCGGTTTGTGGATATTTCCACCAAGATTCTTCTCCCAAATTCCAACCGGCGCTGACAGACGGGAAATATCCGTAGCGATTGCTGGATATGAATTTGGAAGAACCGTCAGCACGCATGGTTCCCGTTAGTAAATAGCGGTTCTTGTAGTTCAGACTTAAACGGCCGAAGAATGATTGGAGCAGGAATGAAGAAAGTCCTGTACTTATATCCGAGTATTCGGCAGCAACAGAGTTGACGTCAAAAGAAGGAGAGGGGAATCCGATACCCGTTTGTGCGGCCGAGGAAGTTACATCCTTTTGTATAGAATGCCCCAGCATGACGTCCAGAGAGAAATCTTCTTCAAAGGAGTGTTTATAAGTGAGTACGTTTTCCCATAAAGTACTCGCATAAGATTTTCGTCCGTCAATAAGCTTTCCTACTTTATTGCCATAGGGGTGATCGGCTGTGTAATAAATGTGTTCTTCTGTATAGTTGAAATCCTCTCCGAGTGTGGTTTTGAAGTTCAAGTCTTTCGTTATGTTAAACAGCATATAGAGTGAACCGAGGGCACGGTAATTATCGATATATACATCTTCTTCGTTAAGAGCCTGTATCGGGTTATGGTTGGCCAACTCCTGTCCTCCGACAGCATATTCTCCGTCGGGACGATAAGGAGAATCCCATGGACGTTGTTCGATGGCGCGGGTAATGACACTGGTTCCTATATTATAGCCGGTGGGAACGCGGTTATTACGCGAGTAACTTAAATTTAGGGCGGTTCCTACCTTGAGCCACTTTTTGATTTCCGTGTCCAGATTAACCTTCAAATTGTAACGTTTGAGCTGATTGTTGATAATTACACCTTCGTTGTGTTTGTAATTGGCGGACAAGTAATAATTCGTTTTATCTGTTCCACCTGACACAGACGCGGTAGTTGTGTAGGTAACAGCCGTACGAAGTACCAGATCGAGCCAGTTTGTCTGTGCTTTTCCCGGTGCAGGGTTATCGATACGTGCCTGCGTACTGTTGGTTTGCAGATTATAGTTGTCGATAGCTTCGTTCAGAACTTCCAGAAACAGATCAGTGTCGGTCATATCCAGTTTGTCTGTTCTGGTCAGGTTGGAGAAACTAACATTTGTGTCAATGTTTACTTTGGCCTGTCCCTTACTTCCTTTTTTAGTTGTTATCAGGATAACACCATTTGTTGCACGTGAGCCGTAAATAGCAGCGGAAGCTGCATCCTTCAAGATCTGTATAGATTCTACGTCGGAGGGATTGAAATCATTCAGACCGTTCATTGATTGTGCTCCCCAGGCACCAGTATCTCCTGACGTATTGTTGATAGGTACTCCGTCAATTACATATAGTGGTTCGTTACCTGCGGTAATTGAACCGATTCCACGGATACTGACCCGATTTTTACTTCCCGGTACACCGGATGCTGACGTTATATTAACTCCGGATACGCGTCCCTGCAGCAGTTCGTCAACACCTAATACCTGGCGGACATTGACTTCTCCCGGTTTATAAGTTCCAATGGAAGAGGTAACATCCCGCTTGGTTTTGGAGCCATATCCGATGACGATAACTTCATCCATGACGTGTGCATCTTCTTCCAGCGCTATGTTGATTGTTGGTGAAGCACCGATGCGGATAGATTTCTTTTTGTATCCGATGTAGGATATTTCCAACGGCTTGGATAGGTCTGCTGTGACGGTGAAATTTCCTTCAACATCTGTAATTGTCCCGATGCCACCTTCCTGTATTACATTGGCTCCGATAATCGGTTCGCCTTTTCCATCTGTCACAGTACCTTTGATGGTTTTCTTTTCGTTTTTTTTCTGTTGTTGCACTTCTTGCTTCACTAATACTATGGTATTGTTATTAAGCGAATAAGAAACATTTAATGGAGTGAATACTTGTGACAGTACTTGATCGAGAGGCTTATTTTTACAGTTGACGGTCACTTTCGCTTGGTCGTTGAGGACATTGTTCCGATAAACGAATGTATACCGGGTTTGTTTCTCGATCTCCTTTATGAATGTTTTCACCGTACCATTATTGATGTTTACCGACACATTTCCTTTTTGTGCCAATGCTCCTGTTGTGGATAGTAAAATCATTCCAGTGAGCAAAATGGTAAAGTTTCTAAAAATAAGGAGATTATGTCTCCTCTTTTTAAAGGAAAAAATTAACTTTGTGTAATTCATAGTTGATACTATTTTTTCATGTTTTAATGGATTAATTTTATCGACTTTCATACAACCAAAGGATTGGGCGATTCTTTGGTTGTTTTTCTTTAAATAGCTTATATTATATCTTTCATAGGCTCCTTTCTTTTGAGGTTAATAAATAATGATTTTATCTTTATGTATCTCATATTTGAATTTATACTGAAGGCTCAATGAATGGATAACATTCTGTATATTTTCATGGCGGAAAGAACCGGACAGTAAATCTTGTGCAATCTGTGGATATTTTAGTTCTATTTCTACTCCATACCACCGTTCTATTTGCTCTATAACATCAATTAAAGGCTCGGAGTCGAAAATTAGATAATCATTACACCAGCCTGTTTCTACATGCACATCAGCTTTTGTAATTTTGAGGGCTTTGTCTACACTGGAGTAGGTTGCTTTTTCACCGGGAGTAAGCGTATATTCGTGCGGGAGAGAGCCGCCGGATATTTTAATTTTTCCGGTAAGCAGAGAGGTTTCGATGACATCTTTCTTATATGTATTCACATTGAAAGAAGTTCCCAATACTTCGATCTGGAAATCATTTACCATGACTCTGAAAGGACAGTCCGGGTTTTTGGCTACATCGAAGAAAGCTTCTCCTGATAGATGTACGAGTCGTTGTTCTGTATCATTGATGTCATATCTGATGGTAGTGGCACCATTCAGTTGCACTTTTGTTCCGTCCGGCAATATGATCTCTGATTTGCTGCCGGGTTTTACATTGGCAGTTATCATTTGTTGCGAACTTGGAGTATCGAATAAGGAATATATGCCGAAGGAAGAGGTGACGAGTAGAGCAATGACAGCGGCATATTTCGCAAATTGATACCAGCGTCTTCTCCAGATGATTTGATGAAGTTCTTTACGTATCTGCTTTTTCATCATGGGGGGCATCCCGATTTCCGGTGCAGAATCTTTTTCCATGTTTATCATGGTATTCCAAAGTTCTTCATCCGGTATGTGTTCAAGTTCTTTTTTGAACTCTCTCAAGTCAGAAGAAGGTAGTCCCTTCTCCATATATCGGCGGTATAAATCTTTAAAATGTGTAGCCATATTATAGGTGTTTCTATTGGTTATACGTGAATGGAATAAGAGAGTACTATGATTTCTTTGTGTTTTATAACATAAAAATCAGATAGAGATCTTTTTTGTGGGAGAAGATATTATTGCCCCCCTTGTGATGTGTTGCAGTGACGATATTATAAAAAGAATAGGAAGATAATGTTGTATTTTAGCATTTCGCTGCGAAGGATTTTCAGAGCGGAAGTCAGATAGTTCTTTACTGTTTGCTCGGAAAGCTCCAGTTGCTTGGCAATCTGTTTGACTGGAATCTGTTTTTCTCTGCTTAGTTCATAAATCTCTCGTTCCCGTTGTGACAGAATATCTTTTGATTTCTTCAGTTGTTGCAGGAATTCATCATACAATAATAGGTCTTCCGGAGATACATCGCTCTCTTGGTTCTCGCAATACTCCATAAAGTCTTCGAATTGCAGTTCGTTGACTTGTTTGCGGAAATAATCGATTACCTGATGTTTGGCAATAGTGAAAATAAAGGCTTGCAGGTTGCCAAAGCTATTCAGTTGGCTACGGTTGTCCCATAGGCGTAAAAAGGTATCCTGAACAATATCTTGTGCCAGGGAACGATTTTTTAGTTGTTTAAGAACAAAGCTGTAAAGTCGGTCGGCGTAGGCTTCATAAATCTGGGTAAAAGCCTGGTAAGAGCCGTTGCGTAGTTCTTTTATGCACTGTATTTCGTCTATTTTCATCCTTTCTGTAATAGAAGTAGGTCAGGCAAATGTACTGAAATAATTTAGAAATAAACAAATCTATGTGAATAAATAAAGAGAAACCGATGTCCGGTAGTTGGCAGATGAATTTTATTTTGCAATCATATTACAATCATATATTGAGCTTTATTGTAGCGTCTCTTGCTTTCCGCTAATTAATTTTGTATCTTTACTGTTTTTTACCCTTGCAAAGACAAGTGGTCATCTTATGCAGTGATAAATATCACTTTATAAGGTGATATTTGTTTTTCTATAAGGTGACTATTGTCCCGTTACAACTGGACAACTACCCGAGTGCATAAACTATGATAAATCTCTGCACTGAAAATCTTTATTCTCTGCACTGAAAAGTCTTAAATATAACAATAAGATTATGGCCTTTTACAATTTAAAGAAGAAGCCTGCCTTGACTACTAAGGAAGGAGAAACGGAAACAATGTATGCCGACATTGTCTACAGTGGAACGATTCCGGCAGAACGATTGATCCGTGGCGTTGCTAAGAGAACCGGATTTAAGGAAGGAGTGATAGAAGGTATCCTTATGGAACTGAAAGAGGATGTATTGCAATATCTGGGTGAAGGATACCGTGTCGAATTGGGAGAGTTCGGTTTCTTTTCAGCCAAAGTGAAAGCTTCCCGATTGGTGGCAAATAAGAATGATATTCGTTCTGAATCCGTAGCTTTCAACGGGGTGAATTTCCGTGCCTCTAAGAGTATGCGTGTAGGTATTCGCGGAGATTTGGAGCGCAGAAAGTGTGTCGATTTCAACACTTCGCGTAAGTGGGACAGGGAGAACCTGAAGAAACTCGTCCTGCAATATATCGGAGAGCATGGCTTCATCACAAGAACCACTTATACAGAACTTACCGGGCGTTTGAAGAATACTGCATTGGACGATCTAAAATCTTTTGCAGCCGAAGGCATTATCAAGCGGGCGGGACGGGGTAATCAGATGCATTTCATAGCACCGCCACGAAAGGAACCGGATGGCGAGTAGTGAACTCTGATTGGATATGTTTAACTTGCGCTCGTATGTCTAAAACATACTGTTATCGTCTATCATTAAATGATATTATGGCTAGAAATTTGTATCTTAGCGCCCATATTGGGTTGCTAATCCGGTAACTGTGTATGTTTGTTTTTATAATACTTCTAAAATAAAAAACGATGTTTCAGAAACTTGTAGCTATAGAACCGGTCAGCCTGGTTCCGTCGGCCGAAAAAGCGTTGTATTCATTTGCCAGTCAGGTGGTGATGTATCCTGATATACCCGCGAGTGATGATGAAATCATTGCCCGTATCGGAGATGCTGATGCGGTGCTTTTGAGTTACACCTCCCGTATCAACCGGTATGTACTTGAATGTTGTCCGAATGTGAAATACATTGGAATGTGTTGCTCACTCTATTCTCCCGAAAGTGCCAATGTCGATATTCGTTATGCCAATGAACGGGGGATCACGGTAACAGGTATCCGGGATTATGGTGACGAGGGAGTAGTGGAATATGTAGTCAGTGAATTGGTGCGCTGTTTGCATGGCTTCGGGCAGGAATCGTGGGAGGAGTTGCCACGTGAGATTACCGGATTGAAAGTCGGAATAGTCGGACTGGGTAAGTCGGGCGGCATGATAGCAGACGCTTTGAAGTTCTTTGGCGCTGATATTTCATATTATGCCCGCAGTGAAAAAGAAGCAGCTACTGCTAAAGGATATCGCTTTTTGCCATTGGAGAAACTCCTTGCAGAGAGTGAAGTCATTTGTTGTTGCCTTAATAAAAATACGGTTCTGCTGCATGAAGAGGAATTTAAGCAGATGGGTGACCGGAAGATCTTATTCAATACCGGTTTGTCGCCGGCATGGGATGAGGCTGCTTTTACTGAATGGCTGGAAGGTGATAACCTTTGCTTTTGTGATACGATAGGCGCATTGGGGAGTGAGCAACTGCTCAATCATCCGCATGTACGTTGTATGCAGGTGTCTACTGGCCGTACGCGTCAGGCGTTTGACCGCCTGAGCGCAAAAGTATTGGCCAATCTGTCAGAATACAATGGGTGATGCGATATTAATCAGGGTGCTCACTACTGACCACCCTGCAATATCTGATGTAGCGCTATAAATGTCTACTACGGCATGCACCTGGTCATTTTTGATTTCTACCTTTTGCGTATCTCCCACAAATCCGGGGGTAGATTGTATGGATACCTGCATGTTCTCCGGACCGACAGAAGCTCGTGAGGCGGCAACTGTAACATTCACTTTGGTTGGAAAGAGGCGAATAGCTTCCGCAGCACTTCCGGAGAAGACGGTACGTTGTTCCGTTTGCAAAGAATCATCATAAACGGGAGTTCCTTTGAGTCCATTAGGACCTTTTTCATTGAAGAAGCGAGCCGTCGTATTTCCCATCAGAGAGGCAGTTCTTAAAACATCGAATCCACCGGTAGCTCCGGATGCGATATAGATTCGTGTACCATTTGCCTTGGCGGTTTCTGCCACTTCCCGATAGAATGTCTCGTCTGCCAAAGCACCGATAGACAAGGTAATGACAGACGTTCCGTTTCTCAATGCCGGCAAAGCCAATTCCCGCATAGCGGCAGGAGAGGCCGATTCCACCAGATAATCTGGTTTTAATGCTAATAACTCTTCCAATGTGGCGCAAGCGATGCAAGGCTTGCCATGTTGCTGCATTTTATGAACGATGTGCGCTGCTTTTGAAGCCGTACGCGAATAGACACCTACCAAGTCATAATCTGGTAATAAGCCTTTGACAACTGCATCCGCAACGATTTCTGCAAGTCGTCCACATCCTACAATGACTAACTTTTTCATGCAACAAAGATAATACTTTTATTGGTAAGAGCTTGGATTGGTAATATGGTATTTATTTTCATCAGATCTGTATCTGGGAATGGATTTGTCTGATAGAGTAAGACTCATTTTTATTAATAATAATGTAACATATACTCTGTCTGGCTTCTGTTTTTTCTTTATAATAGTCTGTTTGTTCCTTTAATTTATGAGCCATTTATAGTTTAGGTTACGAAGATTTTCTCTACATTTGTCCGGTTAATCTCTATCATCTCATACTCACTAAAGTCTATCCGCCCAATGAAAAAGAACTGTCTACTCTGCTTTTTGCTCTTCTTTTCCTGTTATTCGGCTTTTGCTGGTGAAAGCCTGGATTCATTGTTGAATGTGCTTGATAAAACGATTAAGGAAGCCGATACTTATGTACAGGTCAAAGAGAATAAACTCCATGAACTGAAAAAAGAAGCACGAAAGACACCTCCCGTTTCTGTCGAACGCTATCATCTGAATAACGATATTTATCTTGAATATAAAGCATATAGTTCCGATTCCGCACTCCACTATCTGAATGAAAATATGCTGCTGGCCCGCCAGTTGAATGACAAAGAGCGGGAACTTAAAATTCAATTGGAGCTATCCTATCTGTTATCCTCCATCGGAATGTATATGGAAGCAGCGGATATACTTAACTCAATTGATCGTCAGACATTGCCATCGTCCCTTTTGGGATATTACTATACTTGTTACGAGCATGTATATTTCGAAGCAGGAGCGGCACAACCCCGATATAAGATGTTTGCTTCCCGTTATGCAAAATTGAGCCATGCATACCGTGATTCGATGCAGGTCACTTTAGATCCGTCCTCGGCTACATACCTGTGGTTACGTGAGACGCAATTAAGAGAAGCCGGAAAATACGATGAGGCTCTTGAATTCAGTGACCGTCGGCTTGCGGAATCTTCTTTCGGCACACCTCAATATGCATTGGTAGCCTATCAGCGTTTCCGTCTTTTTGAGAGCATGGGCAAGAAAGACGAGCATTTGTATTATCTGGTGCTTTCAGCCATCTCAGATGTGCGTTCCGCCATTAAAGAGCAATCTTCTTTGATGGTACTGGCACAAGAACTGAATAGCAAAGGAGATTTGAAACGTGCCTATGACTATATCAATTTCTCATGGGAAATATCACAATTCTATAAAACGCGGTTGCGGAGCTGGATGAATATCACCCCACTTTCTATGATAAACGGGAATTATCAGGATATTATCAAGCAGCAGAACCGGGAATTACTGATCTATATTGCGTGCGTAGCCTTGTTGGCATTACTGTTGGTGATCGCATTAATCTATATCTACCGGCAGATGAAAGCCCTTTCCATCGCGAAAAAAGGATTGCAGGAAGTAAACGAACGGCTCTTCTCGTTAAATGAAGAACTCGAAGAAGTGAACCGTCATCTTCGTTCCACCAATCTCGAGCTTTCCGAGTCCAATCTCATTAAAGAAGCCTATATTGCCCGTTTCTTCAAACTGTGCTCTGTATATGTAGACCGTTTGCAAGCGTACAGAAAGCTGGTAAACAAGAAACTGCAACGCGGACAAGTGGCAGAGTTGCTCAAAATGACACATCTTAGCAATGACATTGTAACCGTTGAAGTGCAAGAATTATATGCGAACTTTGATTCCGCTTTTCTGCATCTCTTTCCTAATTTCGTGGAATCTCTCAATGCCTTATTATTGCCGGATGAGCAAATTGTTTTGAAACCGGATGAACTACTGAATACCGAACTGCGTATTTTTGCTTTGATACGTTTGGGAATAAAAGACAGTTCGCAGATTGCGGAACTTCTGCATTACTCGGTGAATACAATCTATAATTACCGTTCGAGAGTAAAAACAAAAGCACGTGTTTCACGAGACGATTTTGAAGATTTGGTGGCAAAAATCCGTTAATAAAATCTGTGCCCAATCTACCTTTTAATGTGAGCTTGTTTAGAGGTAAGATATTAATAATCAAGTGGTTATTTCTTTGAGAGAATTGTAGATTTCCACTTATATTCCCTTTGCTATTTTTTATCGGGGCATTTCCCTCTATTTTTGTCATAACCGAACGGAACGAATAGGTTTCGCCTTCGGGAGTTCCTTTTTTTATTAACCTTTATAGAAATACAAATGAAAAATGAATTACTGCATTTTTTTGTTCCGGAAAAAGGAAGAAGAACAAAACGCCAGCCGATAAGCTGGTTATGCTGTTGGGCTATTCTATTGGGAATAGTCTGCAACGCTTGCTCTGACGATGATCCTGTAAAAAAGAATCCTTACCTGCAAGTAAGTACCCGTGCCCTGCTGAAAGAAGTGGTGGAGGTCAAATTCAACAACATTGATGGAAATACCGATATTACTGTCGATTTTGGTGACGGGACGGTCAAGGAAGGAAAAGCTGCTACCCCTATCACTTATGCCTATACCCAAAGTGGTGACTACACGCTGCATGTTACGGCAGGTCAGTATGAGGTGCAGAAGAGAATCCGTATCTATAATCTGTTGGCACTGACGGAGGCGATGAAGCAATTCAGAGAGCCGGACAACAAAAAAGTATGGGTCATGACACACCGGGCGCACACGTCGGACAGAACTGTTCCCGAAAATTCAGTCTCTTCCGTAGAAGATGCCATTGATTCGGGCGCGGAAGTGATCGAGTGTGATACTCATGTGACAAGTGACGGAGTGGTAGTGGTATGCCATGACCAAACCATTAATGCCACTACGGATGGCACAGGCGACATCACAAAAATGACCTATGCGGAATTACAGAAGTACAACCTGAAAGACCGGAATGGCCGGGTGACTGATGAAAAAATGCCTACTCTGGAAGAGTTTCTGAAAGCAGGCCGAGGTAGAATTTATTACAATCTCGACTACTCTCCGCGCACGGCTACTTCGCAGCAGGTGGTGGATATCGTGATGAAACTGGATATGATGGAATCTGTATTTTTCTATTGTAACAGTGCGCAGAAAGCAGAAGAAGTATTGGGCATTACTCCTAAAGCGCACGTGTACACATGGACAGGAAGTCATAAACCGATGATAGGGCTGCCGGGCAATTACTTTGTGCAATACAGCTACCTGACAAACGGAAAAAGCACTCCTTTGGGAAGTTCAATCAATGACGGAATGCTTGCTACGGTAAATATGCTTCCGGCAAGTGGCAGTAGCGTATCCGAATGGACACTGAACGAGGATTATCTGAATGAACTCTTGCAAATCTATCCGATGGTATGTATGATACAGACGGACTTACCGGACTTGTTGATTCCGGCATTACAGGCAAGAGGGCTTCGTTAACTTTATCATCTAATATAAAAATCATCTATTTATGAGAAATATTCATTTCAAAACGTGTACCTGTCTGTTAGGTATATTGCTGATGCTGTTTTCCGGTATTCAGGCAAGAGGAGCTTCTTTAGAAGTGCAGCAGGAACGTAAAATATCCGGTACGGTGATCGACGAAAAGGGGGAACCTGTCATCGGAGCTTCGGTGGTAGTTGTAGAGACGAAACAAGGCACCATCACCAATATCGACGGTAAATTTCAGGTGAATGCTCCGCAGAACGGTCGCCTGAAAATATCCTATATCGGTTATGAGACACAAGAGGTGGCTATCAAAGACCGGCAATTACTGAAAATCGTGTTGAAAGAAGAATCCACAGCGTTGAATGAAGTGGTAGTGGTGGGTTATGGTACGATGAAACGGAAAGAAATGACCTCGGCTATTTCCCATGTCGGTGCGAAAGACCTGAATCAAATCTCCAGTCTCGATGCTTCCATGCTGTTGCAGGGGAAAGTATCCAGTGTATCTGTTTCCAATACGGCTTTGGCCGATCCGAACAGTACGGGAAGTATCCAGATTCGTGGCATATCTTCGCGTAATGCCGGGCTGGGCCCGTTGATTGTTGTAGACGGAGTGCCAGGAGGCGATATGACGAATATCAATCCCGCCGATATTGAATCGATCGATGTGTTGAAAGACGGTGCCGCTTCCGCTATCTACGGTACACGGGGTAGCAACGGTGTGATCCTTGTGAATCTGAAAAAAGGAACCCGTGACGGGGAAGTGCATACGACTTACAGTGCTGCCGTCACCTTCAATAAAGCAAAGAAAGAGCTCGACATTATGAATGCGGAAGAATATCGTGCTTACCGCACGGTTTCCAATCCACTTTCCGATATGGGAGCCAGTACGGACTGGTTTGATGCCGTTACCCGTTTGGGAGTGACACACATGCACACGTTGACCTTCTCCGGAGGCAATGCGAGAACCAATTATCGTGTAACAGCCGATTATCGCAAAGCGCAGGGAATTGACTTGCGTTCCGACCGTAGGGAATATGGTGCGCGTGCTACCATCAGCCACACAACGAAAGACGGCCTGTTTACCTTTGCAGCTAACATGACTCCCCGTGTCATCGACCGGAACAAGTCAGCCAGTGTCTATGGCAGTGTCATCAAGAATAATCCGACAATGCCGGTTTATGATCCTGAATCAGCTAACGGATATTATCGTTTTCCGTCTGGAGGCGACAGCTCGAATATTGTCGAACAATTGAATGAGGAAGAGAATGGCACAGAGATTAAATTGCTGGAATGGAATGCTACTGCTGCCGTTAATTTGTTGCCGTTGTTCAATCCTAATAATCCGAACATGGTCTTGAAATCACAGGTTACTGTTTCACAGTATCAGGTGGATAAGTTCAACGGATGGTTCATTCCGTCTACTTATGGTCCCAATGTCAATTCGGGCGTTGCCGGAAAAGCGAGCCGTGACTTTGATAAAAACACTAACAACAATCTCGAATGGGTGACCAACTTCTCTACACGCATCAAGGATCATCAAATCCGTGCAATGGTAGGTTATAGCTACAATTATGGGGTAAGTTCGGGTATGGGAGCCGAAAACTGGGACTTCTCTTCCGACGGATTGACGTACAATAATCTGGGCTCCGGTCTGGAAGCAGCCAAAGAAGGAAAAACCATGATGAGTTCTTATAAAAATGACCATAAATTAATCAGCTTCTTCGGACGTGTCAATTACGATTGGAAAGAGCGCTATCTGTTCACTTTCTCTTTACGCCACGAAGGTTCCTCCCGCTTTGGTGAGAATCATAAATGGGGTAATTTCCCGGCGATATCTGTCGGCTGGCGTATCTCGGATGAGA
Organism: Bacteroides sp. 1001302B_160321_D4; assembly: GCF_015667765.1. Taxonomy (NCBI): domain Bacteria; kingdom Pseudomonadati; phylum Bacteroidota; class Bacteroidia; order Bacteroidales; family Bacteroidaceae; genus Bacteroides; species Bacteroides sp. 1001302B_160321_D4. Next base: position 121,564 of record NZ_JADPLO010000001.1, read on the forward strand.
AGTTTATGAAAGGACTCTCATGGATTGACGACTTGAAAGTGCGTTATGACTATGGGGTGACAGGTAATCAGGAAATAGGTAATTACCAGTCTTTGGCAACCTATAGAGCCTATGGCTGGTATCAGTATGGCGGCAACAACTTCCATGTATGGGGACCGAGTAAGAATGTCAATTCGGAACTCCGTTGGGAGAAAGGGCACAATCAGAATATCGGTTTGGACTTCTCGCTCTTCAAGCACAAAGTGACCGGGTCATTTAACTATTTCCACCGTAAACAAAGCGATTTGCTCGGTAGCTATTCCGTATCGGTTCCGCCCAATTTGTTTTCTACTATCTATGCCAATGTAGGTACATTGCGCAATACCGGTTTCGAGCTTGACATAACCGTAAATGCTGTCCGGACAAAGGATTTCACTTATAGTTTCACCTTAGTGGGAGCTACCAATAACAATAAGTTTGTCAGCTTCTCCAATGATGTATACAAGGGACAGAAATATTACTCCACCTGCAACATGGCGAATCCTAACAATCCGGGATATTTGCAGCGGATTGAAGAAGGCGAACGTATCGGCAACTACTTCACCTACCGCTATGCAGGAGTGGATAAAAAGGGTGACTGGCTGATTTATGACAAGAAAGGAAATGTGATTCCTGTTGCGCAGGGTACGGAAGAAGACAAGGCAGTGACCGGAAACGGTTTGCCGAAATTCACCGGTTCTATGACGCACAACTTCACTTACAAGAACTTCGACTTGACTGTTGCCCTCCGTGGTGCTGCCGGGTTTGATATATTCAATGTGCACGATTTCTATTTCGGCTTGCAGAGTATGAGTACCAACCAGTTGACTACCGCCTATTCGAAGAATGCGCATATCATGACGGGTAAGAATGTGATTACCGACTATTTCATCGAACCGGGTGATTACCTGAAGATAGACAACATCACTTTAGGATATACCATGAACCTGAATAAGAAGTATATTGAAAAGATACGTTTGTTCGGCACAGCCAACAATCTTTATACATTCACGAAGTTCACCGGTGTAGACCCTTCTACCTACGAAGTGAACGGACTGACGCCGGGTACTTTCGGAGGAGGATACAACTATTATCCGTCTGCCTTCCAGTTTATTTTAGGTTTACAAGTTAGTTTTTAAAAAAAGAACCATTATGAAAATAACAAAATATATCATAGGATTAAGTATGATGGCGGGCACAGTGTTAGGCTTACCGTCTTGTACGGATCTGTCGGAAACGGTGTATGACCAGGTGATGTCCAAAAACTATTATAACACGAAACAGGATGTTATCAACGCCGTTTTCCGTCCCTTTGAGCACATGTATTGCTGTATCTGGATACGCCATGAGAACGAGGAACTTCCCGCAGACCAGTTGATTACTCCCACTCGTGGCACTTGGTGGTACGATGGAGGTTTGTGGGAAATGTATCACCGTCATCAATATGATGATATCAATCAGGGCGACTGGTTGAGCGAATGGGAAAACTTTTATGTAGGTATCGGCCAATGTAATATGGTATTGGACGACTTGAACCAATTGAATCCGTCCAATTTTGGTTTGAGTGACAGTGAATTTGAAAGTTTTAAAGCACAGTTGCGCTGTATGCGTGCCTGGGGTTATCTCCGTCTGTTGAATACCCATCGCAACTGTATTCTCACCACTACATCAGACCAGGCTGTGAACGAACTGCCGGAAAACCGGAAGCAAGTCTCTCCGCAAATAATGTTCGATTTCATCGAGAGTGAATTGAAAGATTACTGTCTGGCAGCTTTGCCCGTCAAGAGTGGACAATCTGGGAATGGTAGCCAACAGGGACAGTTCACGAAAGCTGCTGCGGCATCCTTATTGGTGCGTCTCTATTTGAATGCGGAGGTATGGATTGGTCAGGCGAAATGGCAGGAATGTATCGATATGTGTAAACGTATCACGGGAGGAGAGTTCGGATATTATGCGATTGCCGATAACTGGTATGAACCTTTCGACTGGAACAATGAAATGTGCAATGAGGTGATCTTCGGTTTTCCCGGTTCTTACGGGCTGACCAGCTGGCATCTGCAAAATGACAGAAGAACGGTTTACGGACGTGGTTTGCCTTATGGTAGTGCGTATTACCTGAAAATAGAGGGAAACGGCGAACGGAATCCGAAATACGCGCTTTCACCGAGCTATGACAATCAGCAGCCACGCGAACTGTTCGACTATGGATTGGGAATGGTTACCCGGAAGTTTGCCAAATATCAGGGGGACATACGTTATAAGCAATATGTAAACACCGGTAACAATACCCGCGAAGGTATGTTTTTTCTCGAAGGTAAGATTGCCAACTCCGCTGTCAGTGGAGGATATGCCAAGAACCCGGATAATCAATATGTGATTTATTTGCGTGACCAGGTCGGACGATTTGAGGGAAATGCAGAGTCAGGTTATATCTCTAATCCGGCTTATAAGGAATCTAAATTGGGTAATGGTGACTTCAATTCCGGACTTTACTGTGTGAAGTATCCTTTCTATCCGTTTACCGGAGGTTATTATATTGAGTCCGACTATACAGAGATTCGTTTGGCAGAGATTATTTATTCTCAAGCTGAAGCCCTTCTCCGTCTCGGACAAGCAGGTGAGGCTGGCAAATTGCTGAACAGCGTGCGTAAGCGCAACTACGAAAACTTTACAGCGAATATCGCTTACCAGCCGGAAGGCAACGTGGTACTCGATCAGAAAGAAATGTTGGATGAGTGGGGACGGGAATTTCTGGCGGAAAGCCGTCGTCGTACAGACTTGATTCGTTTCGGCAGGTATCAGGAAGCATGGTGGGACAAACCACGGGATGCGGACAATCATTATGAACTGTTCCCCTTGTCGCAGACACAACTGGAACAGAATGAATACCTGAAACAGAATCCCGGTTATCCGGATATTGCCCGGTGAAATCGGTGAATTTGTGATTATTCTTATCTAATGTACAAGTTAAAAAAGAAAGAAAATGAAAAATAGTTTATTCATAATATCGAAGCTATGTATGCTGGCTTTCATTCTCCTGTTGGCACAGGGATGCCAGGAAGACTATGAGATGATAGATCCGCCGATGATGACCGACTACGACGATGATCTGGACGAAGAAGTGATTATGCAGAAAGGACTGGAGAGTTACTTCGTGACTCAATTCGGTGAAGGGGAAATGGATGGTAGTTCCTGGGAACAGGCGTTGGATGTGGCTGGCTTCCGTAAGTTGTTGAGCGGTTCTGTCGATCTGTCCAAGAGTACGATTTACATGAGTCAGGGGAAATATGTCATGTCCGAAGAAAGTGGACTTGGTGTAATTGTTCGCAAGAATGTAAAGGCGATTAAGGGCGGATATAGTCAGTTTAGCGAAGGGACCGATGTTTCGGCACGTGATATAGATGCGTATGTGACTGTTATCAGCGGCGATGTGAACGGAAATAAACAGGCGGATGCCGGTGACTGTGGTTTGTTATTGGTGAAGAAAGGGCATATTGCCATTGAGGGAGTTACTTTCCAATATGGATATGTGTCTGAAGCAGATGCCAGTACAACCGAATGTGGTAGTGGAATTTACGTGAGCGGTGGTGTCGGTGATACTTCCATCGAGTTGACCGATTGCGTGATTAGAGATTGTACGTCAGCAGTAACGACTTCTGCCAAGCAGGGTGGTCCGGCAGTCTTTGTCTTGTCGGGACAGGTGCGGCTGAATAAGGTGAACTTGCTGGATAATAAGGCTGTCGGTCGTGGAGGAGCTGTTCGTTGTAGTAGCAAGACAGCGGTGGTGTTTATGAATGGTTGTCTGTTGAAAGGCAACTCTCATAACGGCTCGTGGGGAAATGGAATTCAGATGTCGGAAGGACATATCTGTATTAACAATACCACGCTGATAGATAATATGGGGACGGGTGCCGCTTTGAACGGAGGAGGAAGCATCCTGCTGACCAATAATACAATCATTGGAAATGCGAGCGATACTCATGGAGCGGTACGTTGTGAGACAGGTGCCGGTGGTGATACGAAGTTTATTAATAACCTGTTGATCTCTGAAAATCCTTCGGCTCCGAGCTTTAATCTGAATGGCAGTAACTTTGAAGCCTTCTCAAAAGGATATAATGTGTATCAGCGCGTGACGGGAATAACGATGAGCGCGTCCGACACGGCTTATCCCAATCCGGTGAATGGCACGCTGAATGAAAAGGGAGTGTATGTGTGGGATCTCAATCTGATTGGTTCGGTAAAAGGATATGCTACCAAACAGGCGGTGATAGAAGTTGCGAAAAGTTTTAATCCGGTGGCTTCGCCTATTGCTGATTTGGGAGAAGTGTTTGTGGAATGGATCGGTGAAGATGCTTTCGGTATAGACCAACGCGGAGTGACTCGTAATGCGAACAAGATGCAAGCCGGTGCTTATGATGCGGTTCTGACAAATTAAACTTTAAAACGACTGTAACATGAAGAAGATATTTTATATAATAGCTTTGGGTATCGCACTAGCCGGATGCTCAAACAACGAGGATGAGTTACTATCAACGGGCAGTTTCCCCGAAGATCATGTCATCCGCGTCATTACCGAAGTGAATGAACCTCTGTCGCGTGCAGGGTATGACGCCATGAATCTGGAACGTTTCGGATTAATGATCCGGAACAGCGAAAATGCTGCTTATAACTATCATAAACAAATGGTTGGTTCCGGCAGTGCATGGAGTACGTCTGACGGTCAACAGATGCTTTGGGATGCAGAAAGAACACCTGTGACGATGATAGCGTATGCGCCATTTATGAGTGAAGCCACTCCGGACGCTTCGTTGACGGTCAATGCGTTAACCAACCAGTCTACCGAAGAAAATGTGAAATCCTCCGATTTCCTGTTGATGAAAGCAACAGTTGACCCGGAGCAGGATTTGACGGCAGATGGGAAACTGAAAATCTCTTTGAATCATGCCATGAGTAAGTTGATTATAAAAATCACGGTCAATGGTACGACGGATGCTTCCATGAGTAAGTTAGGAGATATGGCTATCAATGGGGCTGTTGTCAATGCCACTTGTGATTTGTCAGCAGCGGCTCCGGTAGTTGTTCCTGCGGCGGATGCGGTAGTGGCAACTGTGGCTCCCTATAAAGGGACGGAATCTTGCGAATGTATCCTGCCTCCTCAAAAAATAGCAGAGGGCTTCTCTGTCAATTTCAGCTATGACGGGAAACTGTATATCTGGACTGCTAAAGAGGCCATTGAACTGGAAGAAGGAGTGGAACATACCTTAACTCTCAATGTAAACACAACAGTCCGACTGGCTGCTAAAATGGCCAGAAATTGGGCAACCGGGCAACTTATCGACCGGAATTAAAGAAGGAGGAGATAAACGATGAAGATTACAAAACTGATATTGGCTGCGTATTTACTGACGAGTATGGCGGCTTGTGATACAGATAAGAATATAGCTATGTATGGTGAAGATTCCGGTGCTATCCGGATTGAAGCCTCTATTAATACTGCCTTTACCCGCAGTAATCCCGGTGCGGCGGGAGATCAGCAGAAACAATTTAATGAGGGTGATGAGATTCAGTTAAGTTGTGAGGATGGGTATTTGAGCTATGTACTCTCGGAAGGAAAATGGATACCGACGGATAACTATTATTTAAGGTGGGGTGCGGAGCCGGTGACTTACTCGGCTTTCTATCCGGTGGTGAGCGGAGCCAGTACGGCCAACTTTACACTTCCCACCAACCAGCAACGTCTGGAAAACCTGGCCAAAGCCGACTATATGACATGTACTGTGGAGAATGCAACAGATGATGGTTCCCGTATTCTTCGTTTGGGTATGAACCGGAAAATGGCAAAAGTGATTATGACGCTTGCAGATGTAGGCGGACAAGGCAAGGTGCAGGGAGTAAAGATCGGTTCTTATCAGGGATACACGAATGGTGAAGTGGTATCGGGCACTTCTTTGATATCACCGTTCATTACAGTTCCCGAAGGTGGTAAGGCAGGACAGAACGGTTGTACTTATACTGCCATCGTAGCTCCCGGAAAAGCCGGAACCACCGCTACCTTTGTCTCTTTGAATTATTTGGGAGAAGATTTGGTATTACCCGGTATTCCGGAATTGAAGCCCGCAAAGTGTTATGAATTCACGCTGAAAGTGGAAGGTTCGATTATAAGTATTAGTGAACCCATTGTGTCTCCGTGGGATAGCGGTACTTTGCCGGGAGGAGATGCGGAAGAACTGCAGCTTGCGGCTTATTACGTAAAAGAACAGCCTGCCGGAAACGCAACCGGTATGGATTGGGATAATGCTATGGGAGTGGATGCGCTGCGCAACTTGTTACAAACGAATGGTAACAGTGACATCTCCAACGCCAATGCAGTCAAACTGGATGGCAAGAAGATTTATGTAGCTGCAGGCTCTTATGAGATGGCGAAAGAAAATTCCGGCGTGAAGATAGAATATAGCGGTTATAGCAAGCAAGTGGAAATAACGATTGAAGGCGGATATGATCCTTTAAGCACGGGAACGGACTTGACGAAGCGTGACATTAGCAAACACACGACTGCTTTTGTCAGAAATGCCGGTAGTGGAGCGTCTGCGACATCCAACTCTTTATTAGTATTGGGCAATCAAACAAATATTATTTTCGACGGTTGTACTTTCAACGGACAATATGGATTGAACGATGCAGGAAGTGTCCGTGCCGTATTTGTTGCGGCAGGTGGAGGTGATGCAACCCTGCAACTGAATAATTGTGTCATCAAGAACTTCAATCGCGGAAGTGATGGTGGAACAGATGGTGGAGCAGCCGTTAAAGTATCAAAGGGAAGAGTCTTGCTAAATGATGTAGAGATGGTGAATAACAAGGCGACCGCAAGGGGAGGAGCCATCACTACCACCGCTGCAAACAGCTTCCTGTTTATGAACAACTGCTTGTTGCATGAGAATTATGCACCGGGCGCCTGGGGAACTGCCATTCATGCCGGAAACGGATATGCCTGTATGAATAATGTAACCGTACTAGGTACCACCGCTACCGGAGGAAATAGTATCACAGTCAATGGAGATGCTTATTTTATGCTTGCCAATACTACCATTGTTGGAAATTCAGGTAATCCGAACGGTGTCTTCCGTGCAGGGAAGAACGCGTCTCTGGTGGTCAACTCTTTATTTGCCAAAGGAGCCGGAAACAGGACGATTTATGCAGGTAATATCACTTCCGGCGGATATAATGTATATCAGGCTGCGGATGCAGGCTGGGGAGCTATTGCTACGGACACGGACTATTCATCCCAAACTCTTCCCGCCGCAATTTTGACCGATGGTGTTTACCAATGGACGGTAACCGGTACTATTGATGAATTTGCAACGAAACAGGCTGTAATTGATGCGGTGAAATCTTTCGACGCAACTGTGGGACAGCAATTTATCAATTGGGTGGGTGAAAACGGCTTTGGAGTAGACCAACGAGGAGTTGCCCGTAATGTCAACAAGATGCAGGCTGGTGCTTATGATGCCGGGTTGTAGCAGTGAGGCAATAGGTAGTTGAACAAAATTGAGCAGAAAGATTAAATAATGATAGATATGAAGAAAAGCAGGTTTATAGTGCTTTTGTTACTTTTCTGTTTGCAGCCAGGTTTCCTGGCTGCACAACGGGCGGAGGCCATCCGCAAGGATGTATTGAATCCGTGCCTGGACAAAGTATTGGTGGTGGCGCACCGTGGAAATTGGAGTATTGCCCCCGAAAACTCCCTGGCGGCTATCGATAGTGCTATTCGGATGAAAGTGGACATTGTAGAGATTGATATCCGTAAGACGAAAGATGGTCAGCTGGTACTGATGCATGATGATACGGTAGATCGCACCACCAATGGTACAGGAAAAGTGAAAGATAAGACATTGGCTGAAATAAAGCAACTTCGGTTGAAAGATAAAGACGGCCGACTGACGGAACATACGGTTCCTACTTTGGAAGAAGCTTTGCTGGCTGCCAAAGGCCAGATAATGGTTAATCTGGATAAGGCTTACAGCATTTTTGATGATGTATATGTGATATTGAAGAAAACCGATACTGCCGATTTAGTGATAATGAAAGGTGCCCAACCCGTGGAGACGGTGAAGCGGGAGTTTGGTTCTTATCTGGATAAGGTAATCTATATGCCTGTCGTAACGATTGATGAGGAGAAATCGATGAAGGTGGTCGAGGACTATATGGAACAGTTGCATCCGGTTGCTTTTGAGTTGTGTTACCGGAATGTTGCAAGTCCGGTGCCTGCCCGGATGGAACGCAGGCTGGCAGGGAAAAGTCTGATTTGGTATAACACTTTGTGGGCTTCTCTGGCAGGAGGACATGATGATGAGGCTGCCAGGAAAGATCCGGACGCAAATTATGGGTATCTGATAAACAAGTTGGGGGCAAGAATCCTCCAAACAGACAGTCCGGCTTTTATGCTCGATTATTTGAGAAGTAAAGGATGGCATGACTAATCACTAAGACTAAATTTATGAATGATATAAAGTTTTCTTTATGGGCAGCGGGATGGTTGTTCATCCTGCTCCTTGCAGGCAGTTGTAAGTCGGCGAATGAATCGAGAGCTCCGGTTGCTTTAACCTGGGAAATGGGAAGCTACGATGGGAATGGTAAATATTATGAGAATTCTTTTGTACTGAAGAATGTTTCGGATGCTCCTATAGGAAAGGATTGGGAGATTTATTATTCGCAGTTTCCCCGTTCGATCCGGCAGGATGCTTCGTCGCCGGTTAGGGTAGAGGAAGTAAATGCGACCCTATTTAAAATATATCCGGGAGAAGGATTTCTTTCACTGGCTCCGGGAGATTCATTGAAAGTGATATTCCAGTGTGACGGGGAAGTGCCGAAGAATTCACATGCGCCCGAAGGGAGTTATTGGGTAAGTCAGTCGGGGGCATCGAAAGGTAAGCCGCTGCCTGTGACGTTACATGCCATTCCATTGCCTATTACGGAATGGCAAAGGACGGCTGCACGGAAGACGTACGAAACCAATCTTCGTTTACTAAATGCAGATACTCCGGAGTTCCGGACGACGGATATCATACCTTCCGTAAAAAAGGTATTTGTTACCGGAGGGGAAACGGTGTTGGAAAAACAACTTGCTTTGACTTTCCATGAGGATTTTGCCAATGAAGGAAAACTGTTGAAAGAGAAGCTCACTGCATGGCATGGATTGGAAGTTGTGCCGGAAGCCTCGGTAACCATTGTCTTGGACTATCTTTCTGACAGGAAAAAAGCAGTCAATGAGGAATATTATGAACTGTGCATTGACGGTCAGCAAATAAGGATTAGTGCCGCTACTCCACATGGAGTTTTTAATGGTACACAGACCCTGTTAGGATTGCTGAAAGGGCAGGAAAGCCCGTTCCGGTTGGAAGCAATGTCTATACAGGATTATCCTGACTTATTATACCGGGGACAGATGCTTGATATTGCCCGGAATTATACAACGGTGGATCACTTAAAGAAGCTGATTGATATACTCTCTTCTTACAAACTGAATGTGCTCCAGTTCCATTTCTCGGATGATGAAGGTTGGCGGCTGGAAATTCCGGGATTGGAGGAGCTGACTGCAATCGGTTCGCGGCGGGGACATACAACCGATGAAAAGGACTGGTTGTATCCGGCTTATGATGGCGGATATGATCCGTATGCCGCAACATCGGGAAATGGTTATTATACCCGGGAGGAATTCATTGATTTATTACGATATGCGGCGGAAAGACATGTGCAGGTCATCCCGGAAATAGAATCCCCCGGCCATGCACGTGCGGCGATTGTGGCAATGAATGTACGTTATAAGAAATACATCGATACCGATCCGGAGAAAGCGAAAGAATATCTTTTGAGTGACTTGCAGGATACTTCCCGGTATGTTTCGGCACAAGCCTATACGGATAATGTTATGAATGTAGCCTTGCCCTCCACTTATCGTTTTATGGAAAAGGTGATTCAGGAAATAGTGGCTATGTATAAGGAAGCCGGTGCACCGCTGACTACCATCCATTTGGGAGGTGATGAAGTGGCTAAGGGCGCTTGGATGGGTTCCCCTTTATGCAGGGCGTTAATGGAAGAGCAAGGCATGGAAAAAGCGCATGACCTGGCCGAATATTTCATCACCCGGGTAGTTGATTGTCTGCAACAGCATCATTTGTCTTTTAATGGCTGGCAGGAAGTAGCTTTGGGGCATAAGAGAGATACGCATACTTATTTATCCCAGCGGGCATCCGGTATCAATTCGTGGAAGACTGTTCCGGAATGGAAAGAGGATGAAATACCTTATCAGATAGCCAATAACGGTTATCCGGTCATCCTCTGCAATGTGAATAACTTCTATCTGGATTTGGCTTATGATGCTCATCCCGATGAACCGGGACACTTTTGGGGAGGATATGTGGATGAATCCAAAGCATTCTCCATGCTTCCGTTCGATGTCTATCGTTCTTCACGTACGGATATGGCGGGCAATCCGGTGGAAATTGGTTCCGCAGGAAAAGGAAAAACGACATTGACCGCATCCGGCAGGAAACAAATAAAAGGGGTACAGGCACAACTGTTTGCCGAAACAATTCGAGGATTTCAATGGGTAGAATATTATATGTTCCCTAAAGTGATGGGACTGGTAGAGCGTGGCTGGAATGCGCATCCGGATTGGGAAACGCTTTCCGGCGTAGCGGAGCAGCAAGCCTTTGACCGAGATCTGGCACTGTTCTATGAAAAAATCAGTGTAAAGGAAATGCCTTGCTGGAGCCGGATGGGGGTAAACTTCCGTTTACCTCATCCCGGACTCACCATCCGGGACGGACTTCTGTATGCAAATACTTCTATCGAAGGAGCACAGATACGCTATACGACGGATGGGACTGAACCGACGGTTGAGTCGGAGCTATGGGAGACTCCCGTAGCCTGTCAGGCTGCTGTTGTAAAAGCAAAGTTGTTTTATAGGGATAAGCAAAGTGTGACCAGCTGTTATTGGCAGTAATTAGTGGAATAGTAGAATAGATGTACTTTTAATTTCTAGCCGTTTTATTCTTTAAAATACGAAGATTTTCTCTACATTTGTCTTTATTAGTCTTGTAATCTTCTATTAAAGTTTAATACTCCGATGAAAAAAAAGTACCTGATATTTCTTTTACTTCTCTCTTTTCCACTATATACCCGGGCCGATAAGACCTTGGACTCACTGTTGAATGTGCTTGATTTGACGATTCAGGAACATGAAATTTATGTGGTTCAACGTGAATCACGTATCAAGCACCTTAAAGAACTGACACACGGAATAGAACCTAATTCCGCGGAACGGTACAATCTGAACAGTCAGATATACAAAGAATATAAAGCCTTTATCTGCGACTCTGCCATCCACTATTTGAATGAAAATATCCGGATTGCAGAGCGCTTGCGTGATACGGACCGGAAGATAGAAAGTCAGTTGCAGCTTTCGCTATTATTATCATCAACTGGAATGTATAAAGAGTCTCTTGATGTGCTGGAATCGGTAGACCGTCGGAAAATCATTCCTCGTTTAATAGCCGATTATTACACCTGCTTTGACCATGTGTATGGCGAGTTGGGCGTTTATACACAGGATAAAACCCTTTCGGGACGTTATTGGAGTATCTCGCAGGCATATAGAGATTCATTATATGCTATATTGCCTCCGGAATCGGAAGAATACCTGCTGATGCGTGAAGCATCATTTCGCGATCAACACCAGTATGAGGATGCCCTGAAAGTGAATGATCTCCGGTTGACGAAAATAGAACCATATACTCCCCAATATGCGATGGCTACTTATCATCGTTCTTTGATTTACAAGTACAGTAATGATAGTCTGGGAGAGAAACGGAATCTTTGTCTTTCTGCTATATCGGATATTCGTTCTGCCATTAAGGACCATGCTTCGTTGTGGATGCTTGCCCAGCTACTTTACGAAGATGGTGATATGGAACGTGCGTACCAATATATGCGCTTTTCGTGGAATGCGACCAAGTTCTACAATGCCCGTTTGCGTAGTTGGCAGAGTGCTGACGTGCTTTCATTGATTGATAAAACCTATCAGGCAATGATTGAAAAGCAGAACGACCGTCTTCAACAGAACCTGCTGCTTATCACTGCACTGTTGGTGTTGTTGATTGTAGCTTTGGGATATATCTACCGTCAGATGAAAAAGCTGGCAGATGCAAGAAATCATCTTCAGGTAGCTAATAAGCAGTTAAACGGATTGAATGAGGAGTTGAGGCAAATGAATAGTTGCCTGTCTTCTACCAATATCGAACTCTCGGAGTCCAATCAGATTAAGGAAGAATATATTGCCCGTTTCATCAAGCTGTGTTCTACTTATATCAACCGTTTAGACGCTTACCGGCGGATGGTGAATAAGAAAGTGTCTGCCGGACAAATTGCGGAATTATTAAAGATAACGCGTTCCCAGGATGCTCTTGATGAAGAACTGGAAGAATTGTATGCTAACTTTGATACAGCCTTTTTGCATCTCTTCCCTAACTTTGTGGGAAAATTCAATGACTTATTACAGGAAAATGAACAGATTTTACCGAAGAAAGGCGAGTTATTGAATACTGAACTGCGCATCTTTGCTTTGATACGTCTGGGTATTGAAGACAGTTCACAAATTGCGGAGTTTCTTCGTTATTCGGTGAATACAATTTATAATTATCGGGCGAAAGTAAGGAATAAAGCCCGTGGATCGAGAGAGGATTTTGACGATTTAGTGCGAAAAATTCGCTAATTCGGACTGTAAATCAACCACTTTTTTAGGTATACGTTTTGAATGTAAATGGGTGAAAATAAGTGGATTATCGTTTTGTATGATCCACTTATTGCCCCCTTCTTGTTAGCTCACTTTAATTTCTTTATACTTTTGACCTGTGCTTCGAAAGTAATGAGAGTAGCCCATTGCTGACGAGCGTCTTATTATTAACTTTAAAACTTAGTACGCATGAAAAAAAACAGGCGAAAAATCCTTTCGGGGAGTCGCAAGATTTTCTTTGCTATCTTGGCAATGTTTTTATCTTTGAGTGCATCCGCACAGCAAATTACTGCATCCGGTCAGGTCCTGGATGCTCAAAAAGAACCGCTAATCGGTGTTAGTGTACAAGAGAAAGGTACGTCTAACGGAGCAATTACCGATTTAGATGGCAACTTCACATTAAACGTTAAGCAAAACGCCATTTTGATATTCTCTTATGTGGGTTATAAGTCGCAGGAGGTAAAGGCAGCCCAACAGATGAAGATCACACTTCAGGAAGATAATGAAGTGCTTGATGAAGTGGTGGTCATCGGTTATGGTTCGGTGAAACGGAAAGATGTGACCACCGCTATCTCTTCCGTATCTACCAAGGATTTGGATATGCGGCCCATTGTTTCGGCCGGACAGGCCATTCAAGGTAAGGCAGCCGGTGTCTCGGTGATTCAGCCTAACGGTACGCCGGGCGGTGAAATGTCTATCCGTGTTCGTGGTACTACTTCAATGAATGGTAGTAATGATCCGTTGTATGTAGTAGATGGAGTGCCTGTAGACAATATCAAGTTCCTTTCTCCGAATGATATTGAGAGTATGCAGATATTGAAAGATGCCTCATCAGCATCTATCTACGGTTCGCGTGCCGCTAATGGAGTCATTCTAATTACTACGAAGGCCGGTGCAGCCGGTAATGCCAAAGTTTCTTTGACAGCCCAGTTCGGTTTGAACAAAGTGGCCGATAAAGTAGAATCCCTGAATGCAGCACAATATAAAGAATTGCAGGATGAAATCGGACTAGTGTCTTTGCCGGACGGATTACCCGATCGCACCGACTGGTTTGATGAAACGTATACGACCGGAAAGACTCAAAATTATCAGGTAGCTGTATCCAATGGTAATGAGAAAATGAAATATTACCTTTCTGCGGGTTACCTCAAAGAACAGGGAGTGTTGGACATCTCTTATTACAAGCGTTACAATTTCCGGGTAAATCTGGAAAATCAGGTTCGTAAATGGCTGACAGTAAGTGCTAATATCTCTTATTCAGATTATACAAGCAATGGAGGCGGAGCAATGGGAACAGGCTCGAATCGGGGTGGTGTTATTCTGGCTGTTATCAATACACCGACTTATGCGCCGGTGTGGGATGCTTTGAACCCTAATCAGTATTACAATAACTTCTATGGAGTGGGTAATATCACAAATCCATTAGAAAATATGGCCCGTGCGAAAAATAACAAAGACAAAGAAAACCGCTTGTTGGCATCGGGTAATATATTGCTGACTCCATTTCCGGAACTGAAGTTTAAGTCTACTCTTACTCTTGACCGTCGCAACGCCGTTAATACCACTTTTCTTGATCCAATTTCTACTGCTTGGGGTCGCAATCAGTACGGTGAGGCTTCGGACAATCGGAATATGAACACAGTGCTGACATTTGATAATGTATTGACTTATAATAAAAACTTCAAGAAACATGGCTTGGAAGTAATGGCCGGTTCGTCATGGACGGATTCAGACTATTCAAATAGCTGGATCAACGGTTCACACTATCGTAGCGATCAGATTCAAACGCTGAATGCTGCCAATAAAATATCTTGGGATAATACAGGTACGGGGGCATCTCAATGGGGAATTATGTCATTCTTCGGACGTGTAGCTTATAACTTCGACAGTAAATACCTGGTAACAGCTAATCTTCGTGCCGATGGTTCTTCTAAATTGCATCCCGATCATCGTTGGGGCGTATTTCCTTCATTCTCTGCAGCCTGGCGTATTTCTTCGGAAAAGTTCATGGAGAACCTTACATGGATTGACGATTTAAAATTGCGCGGTGGCTGGGGACAAACCGGTAACCAGTCGGGCATTGGTGACTATGCATATTTGCAGCGTTACAATATCGGTCGTATCGAATGGTTTAAGAAAGGCGGCGAAGGTGATTCTACTGATTATGCAAATGCTGTTCCTACCATTAGCCAGGCCAACTTGCGTACATCTGATTTAACATGGGAAACCACAACACAGACTAATATAGGTCTGGATCTGACCCTATTGAACGGACGGTTGACGTTTAATGCCGACTATTATTATAAGAAGACCAAAAACATGTTGATGAATGTGTCATTACCTGCCGGTGCCGCAGCCGCTACGTCTATTGCCCGTAACGAGGGTGAAATGGTAAATAAGGGTTTTGAGCTTTCTATTAGTTCGAAAAATCTTCGTGGAGGAGCATTTACATGGGATACAGACTTCAATATCTCTTTTAACCGGAATAAATTGACAAAGCTGGAATTACAGAAAGTTTATTACGATGCTAAAACTGCGGATGTGGTGAATGACTATGTGGTACGTAATGAGCCGGGCCGTGCTTTGGGAGGTTTCTACGGTTATATAAGTGATGGGGTAGATCCTGAAACCGGTGAATTGATGTATCGTGATTTGAACAATGACGGTAAAATATCATCTTCCGACCGTACCTATATCGGTGATCCGAATCCGGATTTCACCTATGGTATGACTAATACCTTTTCATGGAAAGGCTTTAATTTGAGTATCTTTATCCAAGGTTCTTATGGAAACGATATTTATAATGCTTCACGTATTGAAACGGAAGGTATGTATGATGGTAAGAATCAGTCGGCCCGTGTACTGAATCGTTGGAAAATACCCGGACAGATAACAGACGTGCCTAAGGCTAATTTCAAATTACTCAATTCTACCTATTTTGTAGAAGATGGCAGTTATTTAAGATTGAAGGATGTTTCCTTGTCCTACAACGTTAAAGGTAAACTGTTGAAGAAATGGGGAATTACCCGTTTGCAACCTTACTTCACGGCTACTAACCTGCTGACATGGACCAGCTATTCGGGAATGGACCCGGAAGTAAACCAATGGGGTAACAGCGGTACGGTACAAGGTATTGATTGGGGTACTTACCCGCATTGCAGATCATACGTGTTTGGTATTAATGTTGAATTCTAATGAAAGGAAAGATTATGAAACTAAGAACTATATTTTACGGATTAACCTCCGGCTTGCTATTGGGACTTTCTTCCTGCTCGCTGAATTATGAGCCATTAGACACCTATTCGGATGTGACGGAAGGAGTGACAAGTGATGGTACAAAAATCGTATTCAAGGATAAAGCTGCAGTTGAAAGTCATCTGACAACGCTTTATAATCAAATGCGTGACCGTCAGGAACATTGGTATGTGGATTTACTTTTGATTTCAGACTCCCATTCGGATAATGCTTATGCCGGTACTACCGGAGCGGAAGTTGTCCCGTTTGAGAATAATTCGATTGAAGGTTCCAATTCTGTGTTGGAACGTGACTGGAACCGTTATTTGGAGGATGTGGCCCGTGCCAATAAACTCATTTGTAACATTGACCTGGTGACAGATAATTCGTTGACTACTGCCGAACGGGCGCAATACAAAGCAGAAGCGAAGATATTCCGTGCCATGGTAATGTTTGACATGGTACGTCTGTGGGGTGATTTTCCGGTGATTACAACGGTGGCTGATGATATTACTTCTGAAAACATTGATGAGGTATATCCGCAATATTTCCCCAAACAAAATACGGAACTTGAAGCTTATCAGCAGATTGAAAAGGATTTGTTGGATGCAGTATTGTATGCTCCGGACAATACGCCGGGGAATAAGACGTTGTTTTCTAAATCTGTAGCTCGTACCTTATTGGCTAAAATATATGCCGAGAAACCTTTGCGTGATTATACGAAAGTTATCCAATATTGTGATGAGGTGAAAGCAGACGGTTTTGATTTGGTAGATGATTTCAGTGATTTGTTTGGAATGAATGCTGCGGGAACAGATGCAAAGATGCGTAATACAAAAGAATCGATTCTTGAAGCACAATTTACATCCGGAGCAGGTAACTGGTGTACATGGATGTTCGGGCGTGATCTCGTGAACTGGAATAACAATTTCACGTGGGCGAAATGGGTGACTCCGTCACGTGACCTGATTAGTGCTTTCAAACAGGAAGGGGATGAAGTCCGTTTCAAAGAATCAATAGTCTATTACGATTGTAATTGGAGCAACTATTATCCGTCTGATAATTATCCGTTCATGTATAAATGCCGCTCTGCCAACAGCAGTATCATCAAGTTTCGTTATGCCGATGTCCTGTTGCTGAAAGCAGAAGCGCTGATTATGCAGGATACGCCGGATTTGGAAGGAGCCGCTGATATAATAGATAAAGTTCGCGACCGTGCCAAATTGGGAGCACTTCCCACCTCTGTCCGTTCAAACAAAAATGCCATGCTGAATGCTTTGCTTAAAGAACGTCGGTTAGAACTGGCTTTTGAGGGACAACGATGGTTTGATCTGGTCCGTCTGGACAAGGTAGAAGAGGTGATGAATGCAGTGTATGCTAAGGATTCAGGACGCAAAGCGCAGATTTACACTTTTGATAAGAACTCTTATCGTTTGCCAATTCCGCAGTCGGTAATTGACGCGAATGATAAGATTCACCAGAATCCGGGTTATTAATTCAACTAAAAACATAGAAAACTTAAGATTATGATAGACATGAGAAATATAGCATTGACCTTTTTAGGATGCTTCACTATATTAGCTGCATGCAGCAACAGTGACGATGCGGAGAAACCGGTTACACCTGTTCCGACCGGAGATGTGACTATTTATGCAACCACTAGCAGCCTGACTCGCGATTTGACCCGTGATGCCGTTAATTTCAGCTCGAAAGATAATCTGGCACCTACTTCAATCACATTGAATCCGACTGAACAATATCAGACGATGGACGGCTTCGGAGCTGCTATCACAGGTGCCACTTGTTTTAATCTTCTGCAAATGAAACCGGAAGATCGTCACGCCTTCCTTACGGAAACATTCTCTGACGACAAAGGCTTCGGATTTAGCTATATCCGTATCTCCATCGGC
This sequence comes from Bacteroides sp. 1001302B_160321_D4, assembly GCF_015667765.1. Classification (NCBI taxonomy): domain Bacteria; kingdom Pseudomonadati; phylum Bacteroidota; class Bacteroidia; order Bacteroidales; family Bacteroidaceae; genus Bacteroides; species Bacteroides sp. 1001302B_160321_D4. Next base: position 139,516 of record NZ_JADPLO010000001.1, read on the forward strand.
TGCTCGGACTTTTCATTGAGTGAATATACTTGTTGCGATACAAAAGGTATTGAGCATTTTGCTTTGCAGAGTGAAGAGAAAGATTATATCCTCCCGATTCTGAAAGAGATTCTGAGCATCAACCCTTCTATTAAAGTCATTGCCGCCCCCTGGACTTGTCCAAAATGGATGAAAGTAAAGAGTCTCACAGACCTTACTCCGCTGGATTCATGGACAAACGGTCAGCTGAATCCGGCCTATTATCAGGACTATGCCACTTATTTTGTGAAATGGGTACAAGCCTTCAACGCCGAAGGCATTGATATTTATGCTGTAACTCCCCAGAACGAACCGTTGAACCGTGGTAATTCCGCTTCGCTTTATATGAGTTGGGAAGAACAGAGGGACTTTGTGAAAACAGCACTCGGACCTAAATTTAAAACAGCCGGACTGGCTACGAAAATTTATGCATACGATCATAACTATGATTATAGTGATATTGAAACGGAAAAGAACTACCCCGGTAAGATGTATGAAGACGCAACTGCTTCCCAATACCTGGCCGGAGCTGCTTATCACAACTATGGCGGGAACCGCGAAGAGCTTTTAAATATACATAAAGCTTATCCTGAAAAGGAACTTCTTTTCACGGAGACTTCTATCGGAACATGGAATAGCGGACGTGATTTGTCGAAACGATTGTTGGAAGATATGAAAGAAGTAGCATTGGGTACGATCAACAACTGGTGTAGGGGAGTTATAGTGTGGAACCTGATGCTTGATAATGACCGTGCTCCTAACCGTGAAGGCGGTTGCCAGACTTGCTACGGAGCGGTGGATATCAGTAATAGCGACTATAAGACAATTATCCGCAACTCACATTATTATATCATCGCCCATCTTTCAAGTGTGGTGAAACCGGGAGCGGTACGTATCGGTGCATCCGGCTATGCTGATAGCAATATCATGTATTCTGCTTTCGAGAATCCGGATGGAACATACGCTTTTGTACTGATGAATAATAATGAAAAGACTAAAAAGATAACCTTAAGTGATGGTAAGCGTCATTTTGCTTATGATGTTCCGGGCAAATCTGTGACTTCCTATCGTTGGGCAAAGTCGGAATAAGAACCTTAAAACGATCAAGACAATGAAAAAAAACAGTTATATTATATTGGCTTTGGCAGGAATGTTATCCATGAATTCCTGTAATGATGACGAATTCTTGCCCGGTAATCCGAGTATGGAAATCAAAGCAGAGAATGCAGATGCTCTTTTTGGTGATAGTCTTCCGTTTACGATTAAAGCTTCGGATGTGGATGTGCCTCTTTCTACGTTGAAAGCACAGCTTTTTTATGGAGAAGAACAAGTATCTGAAACGGTTATCCGTACAAAGACAAGCGGAAATGACTATACTGGTAAAATCTTTGTTCCTTATTATGCTAATATTCCTAATGGAACGGCAACTTTGAAATATATTCTTCAGAACATTCATTTTACTACCACAGAAATGACGAAAGAACTCGCTCTGGCACGACCGGACTTCCCCTACCTGACATTAGTGGATGAGGAAGGAAAAGAGTACCGGATGGAACGTCAATCCATGTACAAGTATAGTGTGACAGGAGACTTCTCGCAAAAGATGAAAGCGTATATCAAGACTCCGAAAGTGGGAGAGAATGGGAACGAATTGACTTTCGGCTGGGAGAATGGAACGATTGAAGCCGGTTCTACTAATGCTATCTCATTTTCTAATACGGAACCGGGAAATTATGCTATCAAGTTTAATACGTTGACTTACGAGGCAGAACCATTTGCCAAGTTAAAGGTGAACGGTGAAGATATGGAATTGGTAGAGAATGATATCTATGCAATCAAGTTGACTTTGAAGAAGAATGACATTCTAGCGTTTGAAGGGGTGCCTGATTATGATAATTGGTGGATAGACCAGGATTATTTTGAAAAGCAGGAAGATGGAACATTGAAATTCCTGCCGATTGACGGAAGTTACCAAATAACAGCCAATGGTAAAATGAAGTATTTCTCTGTCATTGCTTTGAAGAATGGTGAGGCTGCCAAGTTGCAGGATGATGGAACAGGTGCTATCTGGGCTATTGGAACAGGAATCGGTAAACCGTCGGTGGCACTTTCTGAAGTAGGGTGGACTCCGGAAAACGGTCTGTGTATGCCACAGCTTACTGCGAAGAAGTATCAACTGACATTTATAGCTGGCGTTACCATGAAAGTGGATGATATTAACTTTAAGTTCTTCCATATCAATAAATGGGACAATGGCGAGTTTAAGGGTGATGCTATTTCTACAACGAGTGAATTGGTTAAAATCTCATCGGACGGAAACTTGGGACTGGAAGAAGGTCAGAAGTTCGAAAGAGGAGGTATTTACAGGTTTACAGTTGATGTGACGAAAGGCAATACCAAGGCTGTGTTGACAGTGGAGAAAGTAGGGAAGGTAGATTTACCTGCACCGGATATTTTCTTTGGTAATGATAAGATGGAGGTGACAGATACTGATATATATAAGTCGGATCAGGCGTTTACACAAGGACAAATGATAACTGTTACAGGCATTGATAATTTGAATGAATGGTGGATCGATCCTGACTTCTTTGAGAAACAAAGTGATGGTGCATTGAAGTTCCTGCCGATTAACGGAGATTATCGGGTGACAGCTAATGCTGTTTTGAAGTATTTTTCTGTAATGGCTTTGAAAGATGGTAAACCGGCCAAATTGCAAGATGACGGAACGGGTGCAATCTGGGCTATCGGAAAAGGAATCGGTAAGCCTTCTGTTACGTCTTCCGAAGTAGGTTGGGAGCCAAGTAAAGCGCTCTGTCTGGCGCAAGTTGCTTCTAAAAAGTATCAGCTAACCTTGAAAGCCGGGGAAACGTTGAAGACTAGTGGTGACCCGGAAGTGATTAGTTTTAAGTTCTTCCATCAAAATGATTGGGGAGGAGAATTCGGCAATTATGCAAGCTCTATTTTAGTGGAACAGCTTAAACTTGCAGATTCCGGAAATTTGGAAATGCAGGATAATAAAGCATTTGAAGAAGGAGCTGTCTATCGATTTACCATTGATGTAACGAATGGCAATGCAAATGCTGATCTGAAGGTTGAGAAAATAAATTGATCTGAAGATTAATGCCGGATTTTTATTGAAACTATCCTGAAAGGGTATGATGAATTGTACCCTTTCAGGATTCATCTTTGGTCGGAATAATGTAAAAAACATTAATAAACTCGTCCGCAACTAGGAAATATCCCCTGTTTGGGAGTCTATATAAATAAAGTATGAACTTATTTCTTATATCATAAATGAACATGAAATTCAAAGCAATGTTACTTGGCTTGTCTGTGATAACTGCGTTGCCTGCCTTTGCGCAGAAGCCCGTGTATCTGGACACTGGTAAGCCTATCGAAGAGAGAGTGAAAGATGCATTGAACCGGATGACCCTTGAAGAAAAGGTGAAGATGATTCATGCACAGTCTAAATTTAGTTCGGCAGGCGTTCCCCGCCTCGGAATTCCCGAAGTATGGGCTACCGACGGTCCTCATGGTATCCGTCCGGAAGTGTTGTGGGATGAATGGGATCAGGCTGGATGGACAAACGATTCCTGTATTGCCTATCCGGCATTGACGTGTCTTTCTGCTACATGGAATCCCGAAATGTCGCATCTTTATGGGAAAAGTATCGGTGAAGAGGCGCGTTACCGCAAGAAAGACATCTTGTTGGGGCCCGGTGTGAATATCTACCGTACTCCCTTGAACGGACGTAACTTCGAGTATATGGGAGAAGACCCGTATCTGTCCGCCACTATGGTGGTTCCTTACATCAAAGGTGTACAAGAGAATGGGGTAGCTGCCTGTGTGAAGCATTATGCATTGAACAATCAGGAGTTCAACCGTCATACCACCAATGTGCAATTGAGTGATCGTGCTCTTTATGAAATATACCTGCCTGCTTTTAAAGCGGCTGTTCAGGAAGGTGGAACATGGTCGATTATGGGCTCTTATAATCTTTATCAGGGACAGCACGCTTGTCACAACAAACGTCTGCTTAAAGATATTCTTCGTGATGAATGGGGTTTTGATGGCGTTGTAGTGTCCGACTGGGGAGGTGTGCACAACACCGAACAGGCTATTCACAATGGTATGGACTTGGAATTTGGTTCCTGGACGAACGGACTGTCTGCCGGAACGAGAAATGCGTATGATAATTATTACCTTGCTTTCCCTTACCTGAAACTGATAAAAGAGGGTAAAGTAGGAACAAAGGAACTGGACGAAAAGGTTAGCAATGTCCTTCGTCTGATATTCCGTACTTCAATGGATCCGCACAAACCGTTCGGCTCTTTAGGTTCTCCCGAGCACGGACAAGCCGGACGTGAGATAGCTGAAGAAGGAATTGTCTTGTTGCAGAACAACGGTAACGTATTACCTATTGATTTGAATAAAACGAAGAAAATCGCAGTGATCGGTGAAAATGCGATAAAGATGATGACTGTGGGCGGTGGTAGCTCTTCTTTGAAAGTGAAATATGAGATTTCTCCGTTGGATGGACTGAAAAGCCGTGTGGGCTCAAAAGCGGAAGTGGTATATGCCCGTGGGTATGTAGGCGATCCGACAGGAGAGTATAACGGTGTGAAAACCGGTCAGGATTTGAAAGACAACCGTTCGGAAGATGAACTGCTCGCAGAGGCTTTGCAAGTGGCTAAAGATGCCGACTATGTTATCTTCTTCGGTGGCTTGAACAAGAGCAATCATCAGGATTGTGAAGATTCGGACCGCGCTTCTTTAGGTTTGCCTTACGCGCAGGATAGAGTGATAAGCGAACTGGCAAAGGTGAATAAAAACCTGATTGTTGTCAATATCTCCGGCAATGCAGTGGCTATGCCTTGGGTGAATGAAGTGCCTGCTATTGTTCAGGGTTGGTTCTTGGGTTCGGAAGCCGGAACAGCTCTTGCTTCTGTATTGGTGGGAGACGCTAACCCTTCAGGAAAACTTCCTTTCACCTTCCCTGCAAAACTGGAAGATGTAGGTGCTCATAAACTGGGAGAATATCCGGGTAATAAAGAAGAACTGGCACAGTCTAAACATAGAGGGGACACCATTAATGAAATCTATCGGGAGGATATTTTCGTAGGTTATCGCTGGGCGGATAAAGAGAAAATCAAACCGCTGTTCCCGTTCGGACATGGATTGAGCTACACTACTTTTTCCTATGGAAAACCCTCGGCCGACAAGAAAACAATGACTGCAGATGATACCATTTCTTTCACAGTCAATGTGAAGAATACAGGCACTCGTGAAGGTCAGGAAGTTGTTCAGCTTTATATCAGTGATAAGAAATCCTCTCTCCCTCGTCCGGTAAAAGAGTTGAAAGGTTTCCAAAAAGTGAAACTGGCTCCGGGAGAAGAGAAAGCGGTAACGCTGACGATTGATAAGAAAGCATTGAGCTTCTTCGATGATGCTAAACACGAATGGGTGGCCGAACCGGGTAAGTTTGAGGCAATCATCGGTAGTTCATCCAGAGATATTAAAGGTACTGTACCATTTGAGTTGAAATAGGTAGATGTTTGGTTAGAGATCTTTTTTTAGGAGATGAAGGCGGTTCCGGGTACAGGAGCCGCCTTCTTTGTTTATAGTCAGGATAGAACTTACTACCATTCACCCTTAATTTGTATTATCTTCCCATATAGGAAAAAGTAGCTTTAAGTTCGATGAGAAAAGGATAAAATCGAATTTGTCCACAAACTGTGGACGATTTGCCTGTTCCGTATCGGGTGCTTACCTGATTTGAAGCAATTATATCCATTCTTCCTCCTCTTCTTCCTCTTCCTCAAATACTACTTCTTCTCCAGAATATTCTTTAAATAATTGTATGATAGTATCTTGTATGTGTTCATGGATATTTCCAACGATCATGATAAACTCTTGTTGTTCATCCTCTGTATGCAAACTCTTGAATTTTTTATCTCTCATCAAATCACTACATAAATCGCCTACCATATCGTCACGATCTTTATTGTTTGCAATAAATTTTTTCAGCCTAACAGTGATTGGAGTTATTACTAATAGTAAGGCAGGAAATAAGATCCTGCAATAATGATTTGTCTGACACCCGGGTCTCGTGCTACCTGACACCCGGGTGTCAGCATGGTCAACACCCGGGTGTTGGTATGTATGAGACCCGGGTGTCGTACAACTTAATTCTACTAAGTGGAATAGACGCAAAGCTATGCTGTTTTAGTTCTGTATAGCATATAAGTTTACTTCATGTTCGTACCAGTTTGAGACAATCATCGGTAGTTCATCCAGAGATGTGAAAGGTACTGTGCCGTTTGAATTGAAATAGGTTGATGTTTGGTTAGAGATTCTTTTAAGGAGATGGCGGCGAGTTTGGGTATTCGCAAAATGCTAAGTGGTTGTAACAAATCGACTTAGCGTTTTTTTATTACCTACATTTTCTCTGTGTTTGCAAAAAATAGTAAGAAAATAGTCGTTTCGCTTGGTAAAGTGTTGTATCATAAGTAATTTTGGGAAAAATAACAATCAAGGTAACCTATGATGGAAAAGGGTATTTGGCAGGAAATAGAGGAACTGTATATGGAGTTTCAGCAACTCGGTATCAGTCAGTCGGTAGACTATGAGAAGTACTACCTCTATTCTCTTATTACCCATTCTACAGCCATTGAAGGTTCTACACTAACCGAAATGGATGCACAGCTTCTTTTTGATGAAGGTGTAACAGCTAAAGGAAAGCCGTTGGTATATCATCTGATGAATGAGGACCTGAAGAAAGCATACGAGCTTGCCAAAGAGGAAGCGCAATGTAATACTGCTATAACTCCTGCTTTCTTGCAGAAGTTAAATGCTACTTTGATGCGGACAACAGGGGGGATACATAATACAATAGGCGGCTCTTTTGATTCTTCCAGAGGAGAGTTTCGTTTGTGTGGTGTTACGGCTGGTGTAGGTGGGCGTTCTTATATGGGTTATCAAAAAGTATCTGCTAAAGTAGAGGGACTTTGCTTCCTGTTGCAGGAGCGGCAAAAGAGTGTGGAAACATTTCGTGAACAATACGAACTAAGTTTTAATGCTCACCTCAATTTAGTGACTATTCATCCTTGGGTGGATGGCAACGGGAGAGCAGCTCGTTTATTGATGAACTACATTCAATTCTGCTATCATCTTTTTCCCGCTAAGATTTTTAAAGAGGATAGGGCAGATTATATCCTTTCTTTACAACAAGCACAAGATGATGAAACCAGCCAGCCTTTTTTGGATTTCATGGCGGTGCAATTGAAAAAATCACTGTCTTTGGAAATTCAAAAATATAAAGCTTCTCACAATAAAGGATTTAGTTTTATGTTTTAATCTTGTAGGGCTTCTTTTGATAAGACTTCCACTCATTTGTATATTGTGTTGTTTTAAGTATTAATACTTGAGTTATAGGCTATTAATACTTTGTATCTAGGTTATTAATACTTGAGTTGTTGGACATATATACCCAAGACGCAGGATATATATATCCAACGTGCAGGATATATATGCCCAATACATTGGAGATATATACCCAACAAATTGGATGTATACACCCATTAATCTATATGATGTAAGCATCTCTATAGTGCTATCTTGTCATTTATCCTTCTGTTTTTTATCTTGTAAGCGTCTCTGCGATGTCGTATTGTTTTATTTTGTGAAGGAGGTGAAGGATGGCTCTTTCTGTATTTTGCATCCTCTTTCACCATAAAGTTTTGATTTATAGTCATTCAGCTAAAGGTGAAACCGGTGAACCTTCAAAATGAATCTTATAGTTGCAAGTAGTCTTTAGACGGTTCTGTCTTAAGCTTATTGCTGTAAACTTCAATTAATACTGATTTTCTTTTCTCTTTTCTGATTTTATATTCTATCTTTGCAATGCTCTTTATCAAAATCCACAGCAGGGAAGCCTGCTGTATCTAATGTGGCAAGCTTTTTTTATGCTTGTCCCATTTTCCTATATGGCGGTTTCGCACCCCCATGTAGGATGTTAATGCACCTACTGCCTGTTGTGGATGGTGAAGAGCAATGGGACAGGCGGAACCGCTTCTTTTATTCCTTAAAACTACCTTTCTGTATCGCCCCATTAAACTTAATTTATTCACCATTTAATTAAAATTCTTATGGAAGAAGTTTTAAGCAACCAGGAGGCCCGTCCGGGGGACACGACGCAACTCATGCACGCTATCTTTTCATCCGATGATGAAATGATGTCTTTTTATCTGACCCTCAATTGTTTTATGAATCCTGAAAGCTATCTAGTGGAACGAACAGATCGAAAGAGACTGGAGGATTTAGCTAATACGCTTTATAGTAATGTGGCGGCCTTTGAAGCTATCCGTACTTATAAGTCGATAAGTGTGAAAGAGGTGATTAGAGGATTCGGCGCGCACATGATGAATACGCAAATCTCCAATACCAATCGTTTCCAGAGTGCTGATGCAGTGGGAACGTTAATGAATTGTATACTGAATACCACTAAAAACAGTTGGCAATTTAAAAAAATGGATCGGAATAACAATATACATCTTCAGAATGTACGATACTTATTGAATCGGTTGGATGCGGCAGAATCTAATGAAGAGAAGAATCGTGAAGAAGTAGCGGTATAAACAGCTTTATAGAGCTCATTTAGTGATTATGGTTTAGTTGAGAGTATGATATGAGATACATCACATGTGACGCTATCGCTAAACCCTAATCATTTTGTCAATGATAGAAATATTTATAGATAATGACAGTTTGAAGCGGTAAACATTTTCCTCCAGATGGGAGGGCTACAATAACTTCATGAACTCTGTTATAGTTACAATTTTTGTCCGGTTATGTTTTTCTAGGACTAATAAATCTTTGTCTCCAGTAACAATGTAGTTAGCTTTGATCGTATCGGCTAGAGAGAGTAAATAAAGATCTTTTTTGTCTCTAATCTCTGATTTGCTTTTTGTTTGGATGACGACATATTTCCCATATAAATGGATAAGTTTAAGTGTATCGTCTAGATCTTCCGGACGAATATATTTTCGTATTTTCTCCCGCGAAGAAACATCATAGAATTCATCTAGCAGCTCACGGCATACATATATTTCTAACGAGGGATGGGTAAGTAATGTGCGCATAGTCGCAATCTTGCGTCCTAGCATGAATGAAATCCATAGATTTGTATCAATAATTATTCTCATTTCTCGTATCTTATAGCATTTAATTCTGCAAGAATTTCTTCTTCAGAAAGATTCACTCTTTTTGGACGTGATGCTATATAGTCTTTTAAAAAGTCTTCTCTGATATCAATGTCCCAACCCATTTTCTTTGCAAGCTCTTTGAAGAATTTTATATCAGACTTTGGTATACTCAAAAAAACACCTTGATTCATAGTTGTATCCATAACTATTTCCCTTTCATTATTAAGTATCTAACGAATACAAAGATAAGAAAGTTCTCTTGTTTCTCAAATCATTTATCATATCTTTATTTCACTTTAGCAAAAATGAAGGATAACATACTGGGCACAAACAATGTGAGGTTATCGCTTGCCCAGTACCAACAGGCTTTCCGGTCCCATATTGAACAACAGGTCTATGATACTCAAATTAGGCAGGAAACCCAGTTTGGACTCGAAAACCTGATAGTAAGGTTGCGGAACAAACTCTGTATCCACTTCCCTGAAATCCTTTTTCGGATGAATTACTTCCCGAAAATCGGATTCTCCGGGAGCAAACTCCATCTTATATTCGGAAGTGCGCTCAATGGTGGGGTGAATATCAATCAGTTCACAGACCATCCGGCAGAGTTCTTCGTTGAAATCGATTAAAAACTCGTATTTCTTTTCATAGAAGGGGCGGAAGTCGTCCTTGTAGTACTCGAAGAAAGGAGTATTGTTGTAGGCCGATTCGATGGCGTTCCAATGTAGATGTCTCCAATTGCCGTGGTCGGAGATACGGATATCCTTCATTGGGCACTTTAATGTATCGGGCTTTACGGTTGGGATGGAAAGAGCTAACTCACCCGATGGACCGGCAATGGTGCACCGGTTGCGGTAGGTTTGTTTTATATAGTGGTCGTATTGTTCTACAAATACCTTGTCATAAGCCAGTAGTTTGGTATAATATTCAACGGGAGCGAGATAGGCTGAAGATAAATAAGCGATGTTCATTTCTTTCATTTTAATTCGTTTAGGAGGCTTTGTTATTAAGGATATTATGAGATATTATGAAGGGGTTGTTTCTTTGATGATCCGGAAGATTATTTCACTGTTCTGAAGAAACGCCTCCATCGATATCCGTCAAACAACCCTGTTTCTTTTTCTTTAGAGAACCAAATGATGGAGGCTTTTCCGATGATATGGTCTTGCGGGACAAATCCGAAGAGCCGTGAGTCGGAGAAGTTGACGGTATTGTTAGACCCCATCCAATAGTAATCTTTGGTGAAATAACAGTGTTGTGTGGGTTTTCCGTCCACGTAGAGAGTGTCGTTCTTTATTTCTGCCTGTTTGCCTTCGTGCATCACGAGGGTATTCCGCAGCAAGGTCATGTTCCAGGGATAGACCCGGATAAATTTCCCTTTTCCGGGGACAATCAGCGGATTTGGTTCGGCATCTTCTTTGTTTGACAAAGGTTGGATGAAACTCTCTTTCCCATTCATGGCCTGTTCCAGCAGATAATATTCGTAACGGCTGAAACTGCGCACATGGGTGCTGTCATTACTTCCCATCAATCCGTCGTTGGTGATGGAAAGGGTATGCATGAGTGACGTAATCAGATTTTCTTTTGAAGCGGGGTACGAATAAAGTCTTTTCTTATCCGGGTTGAACTGTGCCTCCGGAGAAATAACGGAGAAAAGAGAATCGACCAATAACGTATCGCCCGGCACTCCGAGGCAACGGCTGATATAGATTTCCCGACGGTCGATGACAGGTTGCCGGATTCCGGCAGGATTATTGAATACTACGATGTCTTGCCGACGCACAGGACTCTCGCACCAGCGGTGATAAGAAAAAAGCGACATGAAAGGAACCCGCAGCCCGTAACTCCATTTGTTTACCAGGATACGTTCGCCCTGAAAAATGGAATTCTCCATGCCGGTGGAAGGGATAAGGCAGGACGTGAAAGCAAATCCCCGGAGCAGAAGCACTACGGCTACTGCTCCGGCAAATGCTAGTATCCATTTGAATTTACGAATGTTCATCAACTTTTATCACCTTATCACTCTATTCTATCCGTACACTTATCAGTCTACCCACTTGAAGAGGCGGTTCCAGCGAATCTTGCCGTCGAACCATCCACGGTCTTTGTCAAGCGATAGCCATACAACAATCGGTTTGCCCACTACGTGATCTTCGGGTACAAAACCCCAATAACGGGAGTCGGCGGAGTTGTGACGGTTGTCACCCATCATCCAGTAATAATCCATTTTGAAGGTGTACTCGTTGGTCTTTTCACCGTTGATGTAGATACCGTCCGGTTTCACTTCCAGCTTATTGCCTTCGTAGGCTACGATGCAACGCTCATAGATAGGCAGGTTGTCTTCTGTGAGGGTAATGGTAGCTCCTTTGGCAGGAATCCAGATCGGACCGTAATTGTTGCGGTTCCATTTGGTATAAAGATTGAGCGGATATATCTGTCCGGCATAATCTTCGGGTTCCATTACTATTTTGCTGATTAGCTTTTTGTTGCCCAAAAGCGTTTCATACATCTTCTTGGTTAGCGGGAAATGATATACCGGATTCAGTTTGCCTTGTGCATTCCGGCTGTCCAGTCCCATTTCCAGCAGTCCGCTTTCCCAGCCGGAGTCTTCTATCAGCATGGTGTCGTCCTTGCTGATACCCAGTTCACGAAGCATATCTTCGGGAATGTACGGACCAGTGGTCTGTACGAAATAGTTGAATTGCAGGTTTTCGGGGTTCTCAATCGCTTTACCGTCAATCATCACCTGTCCGTCTACAATCTGAAGGGTATCACCGGGCAGGCCGACACAACGCTTCACATAATTCTCGCGACGGTCTACCGGACGCCAAAGGACTTCTCCGTAAGTGCGCGGGTTGTTCATTATCTGTTTACGTCCGGCAGCATAGTACAAATCATAGATGGCACGTTGCTGGGCGCGTGTCAGACTATCCATTTCAATCTGTTTGGAATAGATACGTTGTCCCTCGCCGTAAGCCAGCGTATAGAAGTCCGTTGTCTGTTGGTAGTTCACTGCTACCGTATCTCCTGCCGGGAAGTTGAAGACAACAATGTCATTCAGTTTCACTTTGCCGAAGCCCGGTACCCGTTTGTACTTCCATTGTGGCCACTCGATATATGATTTAGTATTGAAGACAGGTAGTGTATGCTGTGCCAACGGCATGGAAAGGGGAGTGTTCGGTACGCGGGGACCGTAACTCATCTTGCTTACATACAGGAAGTCGCCCACCAGCAATGATTTTTCCAATGAAGAAGAAGGAATCTGATAATTCTGGAAGATGTAGATATTGACGAAGTAGACAGCAACCAACGCAAACACGATGGCGTCTACCCAGCTCATGATACTGCGGACAGCCGGATTCTTCGACTTCTTCCAAAAAGACCAGGGGATTTTCTTTGTGATATAAATATCGAAAATGAAAGGAACAACAATTAATCCCCACCAACTCCGTACCCAGATAAGGAAGATGAGGTAAAGTAGAATAGCAGTGGCACATTTGATCCATTGTGCGCGTGTGGCTTGTCTCATAATGTTATATTTGTTTAGAACTAGCTTCTGATATTTTAGTCATTTAAGAACGGGAATAAATCACTCATACCCAAAAAACCTTCGTGTGTGGCAGTATATTCGGCTGCCAATACGGCTCCCAATACAAATCCGCCGCGGCTCTTGGCATCGTGGGTGATAGAAATGGTGTCTACATCGGACTCATAACGGATGGTATGAAGTCCGAAAACTTCACCCTCACGAATGGAACTGATAGGAAGTTCGTTAGGCGCACAATCGTTGGTTCCGCTAATGGTTCCGTCCGGCGCAAGGAAAGTTCCTTCCACCCATTTGTCTTTACGGTCCATCTTTTCAAGAATACCTTCTGCCAGTGTGATGGCTGTTCCGCTGGGGGCATCCAGCTTGTGGATATGATGTGTCTCGCTCATGGTGACATCGTATGCAGGGAACTGATTCATGATTTTAGCCAGATACTTGTTGAGAGCGGAGAAGATGCTGACTCCCAGGCTGAAGTTGGACGACCAGAAGAGTGTTTTGCCCCCTTCCGTGCAGAGCTTCTTGATTTCTTCGCCGTGCTCGGCCATCCATCCGGTACTGCCCGATACCAGTTTCACACCGGCTTTGAACGCTTTCATATAATTGCTGTAAGCTACCATCGGATTGGTAAACTCAATGGCCACATCGGCCGATTTGAATGCTTCCGATTCGAAGTCATCCTGATTATTGATGTCAATGATGCAGACGATTTCATGTCCGCGACTACGGGCAACCTTTTCTATCTCTTTGCCCATCTTTCCGTAACCGATCAGTGCTATTTTCATTGTTTTCTGACTTATATTCAAAATAATAGTCGCAAAGATAAGATTTTTATTACATTTGCAGCGCACATTAACGTCTTGTTAACATGGAACATCTTCTCCACTACGTGTGGAAGCATAAATTATTTCCCCTGAAAGTACTGCAAACCACTAACGGCTTACCGGTAGAAGTGATTGACCCCGGTCTGCAAAACCCCAACGCCGGTCCCGACTTTTTCAACGCGAAACTAAAGATTGACGGCGCCTTATGGGTGGGAAACATCGAAATACATACACATTCTTCCGACTGGTTCCGCCACGGACATCATTCTGACAAAACATACGATTCTGTGATTCTTCATGTAGTAAGCGAAGCAGATACGGAAATAACCCGTTCCAACGGTGAACAGATACCGCAACTGTTACTTACCTGTCCGGAAAATGTGCAATTGCATTACCACGAACTTTGTGTAGCCGATCAGTATCCGGCTTGCTATCCCATCCTTGCCTCTCTTCCCCAACTTACCATTCATTCTTGGCTGACCGCTTTGCAAACGGAACGTTTGGAGCAGAAAGCGCAATTAATCACACAGCGTCTCAAACATTGTAACAGTAATTGGGAAGATGCTTTCTTTATCACCCTTGCCCGTAATTTCGGTTTTGGCTTGAATGGAGATGCTTTTGAAACGTGGGCGGGATTACTGCCGTTTCGGGCGATGGACAAGCACCGGAATGATTTGTTTCAGATAGAGGCTTTTTTTTATGGTTTGGCTGGATTGTTGGAAGAAACGTTGCTGAAAAAGGAACAGGAAGACGAGTATAGTCTCCGTCTTTGCAAGGAGTTTCGTTATTTGCAGCGGAAGTTTGAAATCGGGCAGGGGATGGATGCTACGTTATGGCGTTTTCTACGGCTTCGTCCGGAAAACTTTCCGCATATTCGCCTGGCGCAGTTGGCTTATCTCTATCAGAAAGGGGATAAGTTGTTTTCACGTTTGCTGGAAGCGGAAACTCTGGCGGATGTGAGAACCTTGCTGGATGCCCGTACGTCTCCTTATTGGGAAAATCATTATTTATTCGGACGACTTTCTTCACAAAAGGAGAAGGCGATGGGAGAGCGTTCCAAGGATTTGATAATCATAAATACAGTGGTTCCTTTTCTTTATACATACGGCTTGCATAAGGCAGATGAACGAATGTGTGAACGTGCCGGACGTTTTCTGGAAGAATTGAAGGCGGAGAGCAATCATATTATCCGTTCGTGGAGCGATGCCGGGCTTCCGGTTGTCAGTGCGGCGGATAGTCAGGCGTTGATACAATTGCAAAAAGAGTACTGTGATAAGCGAAAGTGTCTGTACTGTCGCTTCGGTTATGAATATCTGAAACATACATAGATTCGGGAAATTGATTATATAGGCGCAAATATTTAGTTCTTAAAATAACCAAGATGACAAACTTGTCATTATCTTTGCGCCGTCAATTAAACTCTTAATTTGTATAGTGTTATGAGAGCTAAAAAGTTTGTATGCTGCTTGCTGGCTATGCTGCTCGCCGGTGTTTCGTTTATCTCCTGCGGTAATAGTTCCAAGGCAAAAGCCGATAGTGAACTGACTACGCAAGACGGTGAAGATTTCAAATCGTTTCTGGATAAATTTACTTCCAGTGCAGCCTTCCAGTATACTCGTATCAAGTTCCCATTAAAGACTCCGATTACTTTATTGGCAGACGATGGTGAAACCGAAAAAACGTTCCCTTTCACCAAGGAAAAATGGCCGTTGCTGGATAGTGAAACCATGAAAGAAGAACGTATCACTCAGGAAGAAGGGGGAATCTATGTCTCCAAGTTTACGCTGAATGAACCGAAACACAAAATCTTTGAAGCGGGCTATGAAGAGTCCGAAGTGGATTTGCGTGTTGAGTTCGAATTGCAGGCTGACGGGAAATGGTATGTGGTGGATTGCTATACAGGCTGGTATGGATATGACTTGCCGATTGGGGAGTTAAAACAGACTATTCAGAATGTGAAAGAAGAGAATGCTGCTTTCAAAGAAATACATCCGTAGAGATAAGTATCAATATCAAATATTAAGTATCAAGTATTAGCCAGTCATTTAATACTTAATACTTGATATTTAATACTTATTATTAGGGTTCTCCTACATAATATCCTAACTCCGATTCTTTTCCGTCCACCATCTCCCTGACAATGCCGTTTTTAGTGTTGAAATCCTGATAGAGTTCTTCATAATCACGTGTATAATCTGCGTCGGGGACTACGTTAACATCAAATTTTAGTTCTGCTTTTCCATTTGGGAGCATATTGCCGAAAATCCGGATGCGGTGAACCACTTCGCCTACATTCTTGATGCTGTTGTAGGTTGCCTTGAATTGCCTGATACCGTCTTCTGGAATGATGATATGCGAACTTTTATCCAGAATGATACAGCCACAGGAAGGTTGCATTTCTGAAATGATTAACGGAGCATCTCCCGTGTTGGTGATGGTAAACATGATATCGAGTTGCTGACCTTGCTTGATAGGGTAATAGTGTCTGACGGAATCTTTTATCGTCATGCTGGTGGGACGTACTTCCTTCCTGCACCCTGTAAAGCAGAGCGGAAGTGCCGTCAGTAGTAAAATATAGAATATAGATTTATTCATTGTTGCCATTTATTTTTGTTATATCACTTTTTCAGCATTTAAGGGATGAATGCAATTTCATCGATACCCATTTGCGTTCCCAGCTTCTTTAAACAACTGATTTTTATGCTTAATTGTTCTGTTCCGTTCAAGTCTGCCGGAACGGTGGCTTTCATCATTTCTCCTTTTTCTGGGGAGTCTTCCGGTTTTAAGTCTATTGTTTTATAGGCTACTCCGTCTTTCAACAGTTGAACTTGCTGTGGAGCATAGATGCGGTGGCGGGGAAGATTCAGAAAACTGATATAGAATGTTCCTGATGCATTGAGTCCTTTAACCGGCAGGTTGATGGTACATTCTTCTCCCGGAATGATAACCCAACCGCAATGATAGTCTCCGGGTAAACCGTGAGTGCCGTCGGTCAGTTTCTTTGAATCATTTTTATTTAGTTTAGGGGCTGTGGAAGGATTCATTCCCAGAAACAAACTTTTCTTTATGTCGGAAGCAAGTATATATTGTTCCCATTCCTTTATATAATAGTCAATCTCATAAGCTGACTCATTATAATATTCCATTCCGGCAAATGCTTGATGCTCTTTGAGCTGGGTGACCCATTTACGAGCTTGGGGAAGCGGTTGAATATCCTTTCCATTCCGCTTGGCATATCCGTAAGCGTCGAAACCGTGGTCACGTGCTAATTCCATGCGCGTGAAAGACAAGGCGGTCTGGAGCTCGTGCAGCTTTTTGCGCTCTTTCCCTTTTGCTTCGGATACAAAATCTCCCATTTCATCATAGAATTTGATAAACTTCTCCGGATAGAGGAATCCTTTTTCCGATTCTCTGATACCGGCGTAAAGTCCGAGCCGCTTTCCGGATTGGGCGTTGTTTTCTAGCTCTGTGTAGTAATCGTACAGCCATTTTTTGGATACCGGGTATTCCTGATTGAAATAGCTTTTAATTAACTCATCAACCGGAAGTTCCGGGTTGATAAGAAGGGCTGATAATACAAAAGTCCTCATTTCATCGAAAGAAGAATAGCTGTAGCCGCTTCCGTTGAAAAATATGCCGCTGGCTCCGTGTTGTTTGAAAAGTTGGAGTCTTTGCTGGGCTATCTTTAATATGGGGAAAGGAGTGAGGTAGTCGTCGAAGTTGTTGATATAGTCCCATATATAGATGTTGTTCGTTACTTTCTTCCAGTTGTCGAGTTGTTCCGCAAATTTCTTGTCTTGCTCGTCCTTGCCGTCTGTCCGGCGGAGCGGGTAGTCGATAGCGCTGACAATTACCCCGACGTTAGGCGGGAGCTGCTTGTCTGTGACTTGTTGCGTAGTCAGGTAGGAAGTCGTAAAGAACGTGTGTTTGGGAAAACGCTGCGACAGGCGGAGGATCAGTTCCGTAACGGCGGGGGTTGCGTTCTTCTCTGTATTTCCCAATGCGGTACAGGTGGCACACGTACAGGCGTACGGAGTATCATCCGGTGCGATTACAAAACGGAAATTCCCCTTTTCACCGAAGTTATCTACGATGTAACTTTCTATCTGGCGATACATATCCTCGGAAGAGAAACACAGTTGTGAGTCATCTGTCTTCCCGTGAATGGTGGCATATACTTTCTCTGCATCTTTTCCCAAGACTTTTCGCAGGTTGTGTCCCCATATTCCCCAGCTGTCGTCAAAGTTGTCCAGGCCGATAACGCCTGTATGATCGGCGTTCAGGCCGTATGGAGAATAAATACTTTGATAGTCAAATGCAAAAGCTCCGCAAGTATCGTTGAGATTGATAAGGGCGGGAGGAAGATCCGAACCGTCTATACGCGGGTCTTCTTTGCTGATCTTCTTTATCAGTTGGTATTGCAGCCATAACATTTGTTTGTCGTCACTTGCGGTCAGTCTGATATCAGAGCCTTTGCAGGCTACTTTGAATCCTCTCTGCAATGTTGGGTCTATCTGTATGATGATGCGCCACATGTCCATTTCGGAAACGCCAAAAGCTACTATTTCATCGTCGTTTGCACGCTTCTTGAGATGTTCGTACAGGTATTTCGCCCACCGGGTGTCTCTGTCGGTCGGATCCTCACCAATGGTGACGAGATACCCTTCTTTAGATGGGAACATCTCCGTGCGTGCCTGCATACGGCAGCCGGATAAAAGGCAGCAAATACATATCATTCCTGCCAATACAGGGCCAAGCGTATCAGAATGAAATATAAACTTGTGCATAAATGTTATATAAGTTTTTATAGCGTGTCGATATGGATTCTATCTGGTTGGACGGACTTGTCCCTCGCACCGTATTGGTTTGGTTATAATAGGTGTTCCAGGTACCCATCAAGCCTATGGTAATGTTAGGACTGACCATATACTGGCCTCCCAATCCCACCATGGTATTGGTGTGGGAGAAAGAGCCGGGTAGTGCATAGTCCAGTACGGCCGTTTCCGGTGCCGATCCGATGCTTGCCATAGCGTTGATATTCGTCTTTCCGTCATTAGCCGGGAAGTATTTGGCGCCAATCTGAACATTGTAATAGAAGTTGGAGTTGAAGAAATGCATGTCCAGCTTCGTGTTGAGGCGAACGACTTCGATGGTTTTGGCTAATTCTCCGCCTACAGTGAGCAGATTGGTCTTTGATTCATTCCAACCGGTAAATAGATAACCGTTATCTCCGGTGCCCCCTGCAAAGAATTCATCGTTCCATTCATAACGCTTTGTGTAAGCGGCTACGCGTCTATAGCCTACGTGTGCGCCTATTTCCCAATCATTCTTGAGATAATGCCGAACGGCAACATCGGCGGTAATGTCCGGGAAGTATTTGGTCGCAAAGGCTGCATTGGCCGTGAGGCTCCACTTCGGTGAGAAGTGATGCGTCCACTCACCTTGTACCTGAATGCCAACCCCTCCTGGTGTCTGTTCTTCAGCCTCCATGCTGTCGCTTGCCGAGCCACTTCGCCCTGCATAGTTGAGGCGTCCTGTGTAGCTGTTCTTCTGGCCTTTTCGGGTATATTCGGCTGTTGCAACAGAGGTAATGATATCTTCTTCTCCGTAGCGTGCACGGAGATAGGTCAAAGCAATCTCATTCTTGAGCATCATGCTTCTAAGGCCCGATAAATGTCGTTGGAAAGAGCGATATTCCATGATGGATGGCTCGTAGTACTTTTGGTAATAATAGGCTGAATCCGCTTGACGGTTGGCTTCATATACCACTCCCTTAGTGTACTTCAATGATTTGTTCTGACTGTCATAAAGCAAAGCTGTATCAAGAACAGCGAGAGCCTTTTCCGGTTCTTTGGCCTTTGTCAGTTGCAGGGCACGGTATTCACTGCTCTGTGAGAATGCGCCTATAATCTCTTTGTTGCTCGGGTATTTGTTGAGTATCGGCTTCAGGAATTCCAAAGAAGCTTCGTATCTCTTGTCACGTTCAAGCACGGTAGCTCTTTTAGCCTGATAGAATGGTTCTTCAGGATAATAATTGATTCCTTGTACTGTATATTTCTCGAATTCATCGTATTTTCCGAGTAAACCGGACGAATTGATGGCATACCGTAATCCGAGATCGCTTGATGGATTCAGGCTAATTAGCTTAACAGATTCCTCGTATGCTTTCTTCGTAGCTCCGGCTTCCATACATTTCTTGATGTACGGCACTGCTAGTTCCTCGTATCCGATAACATAGAAAATGCGCATATCCTCATCACTCTGCTCGATGGCAGATAGATACAGTTGCAAAGCCTCTTCGGTTTTATCCATTTTATCGAGAATAAATGCCCTTTTCAACGTGCCGTTTTCGTAATCAGGGAAGTGAAGAGTGATGGTGTCCAATGTTGCAAGTGCTTCATTGTAACGTTTCATATTGATATAGCAACTCAAGGCTTTTTCCCATGCGGCACCGTTCACTTCATTGTCGTCTACATGTTTTTGAGAAACGAACAATACGTGCGGCAATGCTTCTGCGTACAGACCAAGTTCCATCAGTTTTTCAGCTTTCTTCATGTGTTGTGCGCTCATGGCAAGCGTAATATCATAATCATCAGGATACATCTCATACATCTTTTTCAGCGTTGAATAGGCAAGATCATCCTCATTCATCTGGCGATAAAGCATATATTCTTTATAAAGAATTCCTTTATCATTGTTGCCATATTGTTTTTTAGCTTCTCTGATATAGAAGAGTGCGTCATCGGTATATCCCCGGGTGACGGAAGTGTTCAGCAGGTAGTCTAATGCTTCCTTGTTCTTATTACCTCCTTCGTAGGCCATGCCATATAATACATAAGGATCCCGCTGCTTCTCTGCTCGGGCAGCCTCCATTAACAGGTCGTTATACATACGCCGTATGGCAGGGCTGTTGTTTCTTCGCATTTGCTCGCGTATAAACACCAGAGCTTCCGGATAACGTGCCAATTCACTAAGGATACTCGCCCTTTTGACGATAAGCGCACCGCTTCCCGGTATGGCAGCCAAACCGTTGGATGACCAGCCTAGAGCAGCTTCCCGGTTTCCTTCCTGTAAATGCAGGTTAATGATGTCCAGATAATATTCTTCGTTTTGAGGAGATACTTTGATAAGCTCCGTCAGCTTTTCGATAGCCTCTTTTCGGTTACCGCCTTTTTTCATTTGCTGGTAGCCTACCTCCATGCTGTAGATATAATCCTTCCTTAGAATGGTATCGTTCGGGTAAATCTGATTGATTCGTTTCAACAGACGATCTGCTTCCACATCGTTGTTCTGCTTGCGGTACAGTCCAATCTTTCTTCGCCATAAACCTCTCCAATACGGATTCACTTCCAGCAACTCATTAACGTAACAAATAGCACTGGAATAATTCTCGGTGATATCTTCTACATCTACCAGCAGATGTTTGGCATTGACGTTGTTGTAATTGTCATCTATCGCTTTGACAAGATGATAACGCGACTGGTCATAGTTCTTTTCGTGGAACCAGTATTTTCCCATGAGCCATTCAAGGTCAGAAACATTCGGGTATTTCTGAAGGCCCTCCTCCAACAGCTCTTTCCCTGCTTCCCATTCCTCGTTCGCAAAATGCTCCTGCACAATCTGGGCATATTGCTCCGGCGTCTGGAATCCATTATCGGTTCCGGAGGAAGAGGTTATCAGCAAAAACAGACAACCTAATAAGGTGATCTTATGGAGAAATTCTCTGTTCATTCTATCTTGTCTTTAATCTTTCTTTCTTGTTTAAATCGTTGCCGGTTCAGGCTTCATAGCCGCTGTTTCAGCATCATCCGTATTTTCTTCTTTCTGCTTGAATCCTTTACGCTCCATATTCTTCCACTTGAAGTCTCTATTGGTCAGATAGCTAAGGTATCCTCTCAATGAACAGAAAGTGATGATGGGATGATAGAAGATGGGCTCCAATATGGACGCTATGATAATCCACAGATATTCGTATCCTCTTTTATAAAGCATCCCGACGTAATAGTCGTAGGTAATAACGACGATGGAAAGGAACTGGCAGAACGTATAGATCGTCAGGTAAATCATCCACGCCGTATTCCAGTTGACCGCTCCTGTAAAGGCCAGATAGATAAATACGATCAAACCGGTAAGTTCGATGATAGGTGCCAAAAACTCAAATACGAACATATAAGGCAGAGTCAGCAATCCCATCTGTTTATATGTTTTCTTGAAGATCATCTTATGGTGGATACTAAGTGTCTGGAACAATCCTCGTGCCCAACGGGTACGTTGACGGTAAAGCATCGCCAAGTTGGGAGGGCCTTCCGTCCAACAGCAAGTATCAGGAATCTGAATAATCTTATAAGGACGGGAGAAGTCGCACATGTATCCTACCATGCGGGTAATGAGGTCCATATCTTCTGCAAAAGAAGTACCGTCATATCCTCCGGCTGCAATAGCTACGGAACGGTCGAAAAGACCGAATCCACCGGAAACATTCGGCATACCATTGATTGCAGACCATCCCATCTTACCAATCAGGTAGGAACGCATGTATTCGAGGTTCTGGAAAAGCGGAATCGGAGTACGCGGAGTTCTCACGTCTACTATCTGCCCGTCTTTCACTACGCATCCGTTTGCCATCAACATCGTTCCGCTGACTGCGATTACTTGTTTATCGGAAGATATGATGGGCGATATACAGCGGTAAAGAGCATATTTCTCTAAGATACAGTCTACGTCCGTACAGATGAAATAAGGATATGAAGAAACATTGATACCTGCGTTGGATGCATCCGCCTTGGTTCCTCCATTCTCTTTGTCTACAACGATGAGCCGACTGTATTTCGGACTGGTAGATTTGAAGAGTCTTCTGAACGGTTTGGTTTTGATTCGCTCAATATAGGCATAGGGGACTTCTATCAGTTCGTAATGTTCAATCATCTTCTTCAACGTACTGTCCGTGCTTCCGTCATTTACAATCACCACCTCGAAAAGCGGGTATTCCAATGCGAGCATAGAGTTCACGTTATCAATGATTGTCTTTTCTTCATTGAAAGCAGGGGCAATTACCGAAATACCCGGTGTATAGGGAGATTCTTTAATTGTTTTCCGCATATAACTTTCCACATAGTAATCTTTTCTCCGTTTCAGAGAAATGAAAGAGAGGAAGGCGAATGTGACGAAGAATATCGCCAGCATACTCGTATAAAAGAATACGAAATAATTGAAGAATGTAAATATTATATCTCTCATATTCTCTAAATTAACTGGTTGATTAACGGATGCTTGGTATGGGCAAACAATATAGCTGTGTGGGAATCAGCTTTTCTCTCCAATTGATCGAATGTTTTTCTTCCCATTGAACTGTATTCATAGAGGGCTTTCAGGATGATACGTTTTGTCCCCCAGTTGTCTGCTTCATCATAAGCATTGTAAAGAAATCCTAATGCTTTATCTGTTTTCAGGTCTGCAACAGCCGAAATGATTTGTCGCTTGACTTCTTCCGGTTGCACATGATACATTTCAATCAGCTTGGGCTCGATCTCTTTATATTTTAGTTTTCCTAAAGTTCTGATCGCTTCGCCCCGGATTTCGGTAGAGCGTGCGTTGATTTGTTTAGCCAGAATGGGAGCACTATCGGTTTCATTATATAACCGGATTTCGTTGATAAAGAATATCTTAACATTCTCTTCGGCCGAAGTATTCACCCATTTTATAAAGCTCGGTGTGTTATATCCCACCTTCTTGCGGTGTTCCAAGATGGCATGCAATTCCATCATATCCCATTGTCTCAACTTCATGCCGATGTCTTCGTCGAAGAAACGGAACGGATCTCCCTGGCTTAGCCACATATAAGTGTAGCGTGCAGAGTTCCTCAATTCTATTTCACGATGATAGAGGAAGCGCACCAATACTGCTTCAGAGGCATATCCGTTGATGGATTGAATAAGTTTCAGCGCTTGTATCTTTGCTCTTTTGGAGCCGAATTGAAGTTCGCGTTCAAGGAAACGCGTGATCTGGAATACGGTTTGAATCGTTTGATAGTTTAGTTCGTTAATCTCATCTTCGTGTACACTCTTGATTTCTGTTAATAGTTGAGTGATAATACGTAATTCATTAGGCTTGGGACGTTTTTTCGTATCATACTGTAATCTGTCTGCGATTTCCTCTTCACTCAATGTGTTGGAATCTAGCGAGATAGATTTCATTTCCTCGTAATATTTGTCGAAAGCTTTGTTGTATCTTCGC
Organism: Bacteroides sp. 1001302B_160321_D4; assembly: GCF_015667765.1. NCBI lineage: Bacteria > Pseudomonadati > Bacteroidota > Bacteroidia > Bacteroidales > Bacteroidaceae > Bacteroides > Bacteroides sp. 1001302B_160321_D4. Next base: position 163,338 of record NZ_JADPLO010000001.1, read on the forward strand.
TTCTCTTTCCGCCTTTTGAATATACCATATATAATATGGAATAGGAGAAACAAGTACGCAATAATACAAAACATTACAGCAATTGAGCATATTCTTATGATTAAAGGATAGCCAATAAACTTGTAATATATCCAATAGAAATAATATTCTATGTAATCTATACCATACAGTACTTGATCCATTTCCCTTGATATTTAATCTATAAAACTTGTATATTCAAAACAAAAGTTCTATATTTGTTGTATTGAATGTTCTGTCTAATGCAAATATAATAAATAACTTGTATATATTATCCATTGTTCATGAACAGGGCTTTTGAGCGATATTTGAGCTCTTGTGATTATTTTCGATGGAAAGGATTGAAATTACAAATAAAGGCAGGTAAAAAGCCATTAAGCGTTAAATATATTTTTGATAAGTTAACATATAGAGCTCGGATATGGGTGCGATAAGGTAGAGCTTTCATAGGAAACTGAAACAAACAATAAATTTAAAAATTAGATTAAAATGAAGATTAAAAGTTTGATGTACGTCCTCATGGGGACGATGTTGGTTGTTGCTTGTACAGACAGTAACAATGAAGAAGGAATAGTGGATAATGGAGGAGGAGATGATTCCCCGCAGTATGTTATTCCGGCAGGGTTTGATTTTGCAACTAGTCGTACTGTCTCTGCTAAAGTTTATTCAAGTAAGCCTGTAGCGGTTGATTTGTATTGGGATTCAGAAAATCAGGAAAGAAGTTTGTTGGTGAGTGGCCTGCTTGTTGATGGAGAGAAAGACTTGGAATTGAATGTGCCTATTCACTGTGCCAATATTTATTTGAAGTATTCTGATGGAACAGATAAAACAGCATCATTTCCGATAAATAGCGTGACTCGGAGTGGCGAGACTGTAGCAATAACTGTACCTGAAGATGCGGTGGCGGTAACTAGTGAGGAAGATGATGGATGGTTTTTCTATCATAATACAGGCGTTGCTATGTTTGAAGACAATTGGCCGATTGAACCAGGTCAAGACAATGATTTGAACGATGTTGTTTTTGAGTACGATTTGAAAGTAACCGAATGTCAGGCTGAAAAATGGTTCGAAGCTGGTCAGGGATATAAAGAAGGATTGAAGTTGACTTTGGATATTCGTGCTAAAGGCGGTAGATATCCTATTAAATTAGGTGTAGTATTAGGTGGCTTGGATAAAAAGTATATAGAGACTGTTGCAACCCGTATTCTTTTGAAAGAAGGACAAGGAAAAGAAACCGAACTTGCTACTGGGGAAATGAAAGCAGAAATGCCTCAACAGCAACTCTTTGGAAAATCGCAATTTTGTAAAGTTACGGTAGACACGGAACACGGTAGTCCGGTTATCATAATGGATGGTTTGAGTGCTTTGGGTGATAATACTAATTTCTTCCAGACTACAAAAGGTTTTATAAATCCGGGACAAGGCATGTTGCGTGCAGAAATTATTTTGGGAGCTAAGGTTCGTACTAGTCTTACTGAAGATTTGGATCAATTGAAAGCTTATCGTGCTCTTATTACTGATACTCATAATCAGAATTTCTTTATTGTGACAAATACGAATAAAGAGATTCACATGAAAGGCTATAGACCTTCTTATCTTTATACTAATTACGAAGCTGATTCAGCCGGTGAAATGATGGAAGGTGTTCCATATTGTAATAAGAATGGTTTTGTTTGGGGAATTAAAGTTCCTGTTGGCGTAAAACATGCTTATGAAAAGGTGCTTTTTGATAACGCTTATCCTGAATTCCGTGCTTGGGTGACTAGCAATGGAGCTGATAACAAGGATTGGTATTTGCATCCGGCTGCTGAAAAAGTGGTAGAAGCTTGGTAATACAAAATCCCGGTCAATACATTATTTGAGATATTTTGTACAATTTGAGCCCCTCTTTTTTCGAAAAGAGGGGTTTCTTTGTATCCGGAAGAATTATCTTTAAACTAATACCGTAATGACGAAGCGATTTTTTATTAGCTACAGTTTGATTACTTTATTTCTCTTGGATAGTGTAGTGCTGTTTGCACAATGCGAAAATGCGTTTGCACAACAATGGAAGATAGAAGATGCATCCCATGCCTTGCAGGTGATAGAACGTACAGATACATTAGAATTGATCGTGCCGGATGGATTGACTATGTGGTATCAGCAGCGATTGGCGGGGAATTATGAGGTTAGTTACCGCACTTGTATGGTGATGCAAGGAGGGAAGTACGATCGCTTGAGTGACTTGAATTGTTTTTGGGCTGCCAATGACCCTAAATACCCAGATGATCTTTTCACTCGTAGTCAGTGGCGCGACGGCATCTTTAAAAACTACAACACATTAAACCTTTTCTACGTTGGATACGGGGGAAATGATAATTCGACGACTCGTTTCCGTCGTTACAGAGGAGAATATTATGGAGTAGCAGATGACAAGGTGAAACCCTTATTGAAAGAATATACTGATGCCTCTCACTTGCTTGTTCCCAATCAGTGGTATCAGATTCGGATTAGAGTGGAAAAAGGAATCACGACTTATTCTGTGAATGGTGAAGAACTGTTCCGCTATGTTCTTACAGGCGACGAAGGTGATGGACACTTCGGTCTTCGTCTCTTGCAGAATCATGTACTGTTTACAGATTTTAAAGTGACTACTCTCTGACTTATATACTGAAAAACCTAATAAGACGATATATCCATGATGAAACAACCTTTTATTAAATTAGGAGTGACAATTCTATTTTCTCTTTTGTGTTCAACATTCCTTCATGCGCAAGTCGTAACAGATGAGCGGATGTTTTCTTTTGAAAAACCGCAAATACCGGATTGTATCACCGCTACCCATTCCCGCCTGTCGGTATCAGATCTGCATTATAAAGATGGAAAACATTCGTTGGAATGGACATTTGAACCGGGTGGTATATTGGAACTCAAGAAAGACCTGAAGTTTGAGAAGAAAGATCCGACCGGCAAGGATTTATATCTTTCGGCTTTTATTGTGTGGGTTTATAATGAAGTGCCTCAGAATGCGACTATTGAGTTTCAGTTTCTGAAAGACGGCAAACGATGCACATCTTTCCCTTTTGGTATTAATTTCAGTGGTTGGCGCGCTGCATGGGTCTGCTATGAACGTGATATGCAAGGCACACCGGAAGAAGGCATGAATGAACTCCGAATTATTGCTCCAAATTCAAAAGGAACCCTTTTCATCGATCATTTGATTACGGCTACTAAGGTTGATGCACGTCAACAGACGGCCGATCTGCAAGTCCCTTTTGTCAATGCCGGAACCACCAACCATTGGCTGGTTGTCTATCAACACTCGCTTTTGAAACCGGATATTGAATTGACTCCTGTAGACGATAAGCAAAGAGCAGAAATGCAACTGTTGGAAAAGCGTTTTCGTGATATGATCTACACGAAAGGCAAGATCACAGATAAAGAGGTTGAAAATATTCGCAAGAAATATGATTTCTATCAGATCACTTACAAAAACGGTCAGGTTTCGGGAGTACCTATCTATATGGTACGTGCCGCCGAAGCTTATGAACGAATCATTCCGGATTGGAACAAGGATATGCTCACTAAGATGGGTGTGGAGATGCGTGCTTACTTCGATCTGATGAAAAAAATAGCTGTTGCATATAATAATAGTACGGCGAAACCGGTGATTCGGGAAGAAATGAAGAAGAAGTTTTTAGCAATGTACGATCACATAACCGATCAGGGCGTTGCTTATGGTAGTTGTTGGGGAAATATCCATCATTACGGGTATAGTGTTCGCGGCCTGTACCTGGCATATTTCTTGATGAAAGATGTGCTTAGGGAAGCAGGCAAACTTCAAGAGGCCGAACGGACATTACGCTGGTATGCGATTACTAACGAAGTGTATCCCAAACCGGAAGTTGACGGAATTGATATGGACTCTTTCAATACACAGACCACAGGGCGTATTGCCAGTATTCTAATGATGGAAGATACACCGGAGAAACTGCAATACTTACGGTCTTTCTCTCGTTGGATTGATTATGGTTGCCGTCCTGCACTGGGGCTGTCCGGTTCATTTAAAGTGGACGGAGCTGCTTTCCATCATCGCAATAACTATCCGGCTTATGCCGTAGGCGGACTGGATGGGGCAACAAACATGATTTATCTTCTTAGCCGGACGGAATTTGCAGTTTCCAAGTTGGCTCATGAAACGGTGAAGAATGTATTGCTGACTATGCGCTTTTATTGCAATAAACTGAATTTCCCTCTTTCTATGTCCGGTCGTCATCCGGATGGAAAAGGTAAACTGGTTCCTATGCATTTTGCCATGATGGCTTTAGCCGGTTCTCCCGATGGAAAGGCGGAATATGATAGTGAAATGGCATCTTCTTATCTTCGTTTGATTTCAAATTCGGGCGTTGAGAATGATGCTCCCGAATATATGCCCAAAGTTTCAAATGCTGAAGAACGCAAAGCGGCAAAGCTTCTGATAGAGAAAGGTTTCCGTCCGGAACCGGACCCACAGGGGAATATAGCAATGGGCTATGGTTGTATCTCTGTTCAACGTCGCAGTAACTGGTCTGCCGTGGCCCGTGGACATTCCCGTTATTTATGGGCGGCTGAACATTATTTGGGAGCGAATTTATATGGTCGCTATCTGGCGCACGGCAGTTTGCAGATATTGACTGCTGCACCGGGGCAGACAGTGACTCCGGCCACTAGTGGTTGGCAGCAGGAAGGTTTTGACTGGAACCGTATCCCGGGAGTCACATCTATTCATTTGCCGTTGGAACAATTGCAGGCTAAAGTGCTCAATGTAGACCGTTATTCAGGAATGGAAGAAATGCTTTATTCTGATGAAGCTTTTGCAGGCGGGTTGTCTCAACAGAAGATGAATGGTAACTTCGGAATGAAGCTGCACGAGCACGACAAGTATAATGGATCGCACCGGGCACGTAAATCTTACCATTTCATCGATGGAATGATTGTCTGCCTTGGATCGGATATTGAAAATACAAATACGGAATTCTCCACTGAAACGACTATCTTCCAATTGGCAGTCACAGATAAGGCGGGACATGACTATTGGAAAAATTATCAGGAAGATAAGAAAGTATGGGTAGATCATTTGGGAACAGGTTATTATGTTCCGACAGCCATTCGATTTGAGAAAAACTTCCCTCAATATTCGCGAATGCAGAATACGGGAAAGGAAACAAAGGGTGATTGGGTTTCTTTGGTAGTAGATCATGGAAAGGCACCGAAAAACGGAAGGTATGAATACGCTGTTTTGCCTCAAACGAATGAAATCGCGATGAAGAAGTTTGCGAAAAAGCCAACTTATAAAGTTTTGCAGCAAGATCGGAAGGCGCATATTGTAGAGTCCGCTTCCGAGCAGATTGTTTCTTATGTATTGTTTGAAACTCCTGAAACAACGTTGCCGGGTGGTCTGTTGCAACGTGTGGATACTTCCTGCCTGGTTATGACTCATAAAGAATCTGCTGATAAGATTAAACTGACGGTAGCACAACCTGATTTGGCTTTGTATCGCGGTCCAAGTGACGAAGCGTTTGACAAAGACGGGAAGCGGATTGAACGTAGTATCTACTCTCGTCCGTGGATTAATAATGGAAGTAGTGAAATACCGGTGACTGTGACCATAAAAGGCCGATGGAATGTGGAAGAAACTCCCTATTGTACGGTAGTCTCCTCCAATGAAAAGCAAACAATCTTGCAATTCAGTTGCAAAGATGGTGCTAGCTTTGAAGTGGAACTAAAGAGATAAGAAGTCAGGCAGTCAGAAAATGTTTTGTTTCCCTTTGTATAAGCGTGGTTTCCAAAGCTTTGAAACTGTTGTTTCTAGCCGCAGAAACTTTAGTTTCTACAAAGGGAAACTTTGGTTTCAAGCGTATGAAACTCTAGTTTCAAGTAAGGAAACCAAAAGTTTCAAATAGCGAAACGATTGGTTTCTCGGTGTGAAACTAATCGTTTCCCGTAATGAAACAAAGGTTGTATATAAATGAAGTAAATATGACTGTTGGGGCTCCCGTAATGAATGTCTCCGATTAATGAAATGTAGTTTGCTGTTTTCGGTGACAGCAATATTGTCATCACAATGCTGTCACCGATTGCTGTCACAATGCTAATCGTTTATAATCAAATCATTAGGCAGTAATCGGTGACAGGTGACAGATATATAATCAAAATAATTGTGTAGAGAGAGATTAGAACATGAACATGGCAACAGCAACAATGCGGTTGTTGCATACGGCATGAGTATCTCTGATTTTTCCGTTGGAGGCATTGAGTGAACCATACCATGCAGAGCTTAAGGTATATTCCAATCCGAATTTCCAGTGGGGAACATTGTAAGTCAGTTCTGCCCCTGCTGTTACTAACTGGTCGAGGTTGGTTCCCGTTCCATACACTTGAGCGTCAGTTCCATCAGGAGCATATAGTGCATCGCTTGTTCCCAAATTCTTAGCATAACCTACAAAGATTCCAGGTTTCCATTTCTGTCCGTAAACAACATTCAACCAAGAGCTGGAGAAACGTATGGGAGTATATTTTTGTTCTCCGGTGTGTTCGTTGACTGACTTAATGCCGAATCCGCCTAATCCGGAAGCTTGTGTAAGATTGGAACCCAATACACTCTTTGCGGCAATGAACCAGGCTTTATGGGTATATTTCGCATGGGCCTCGTAAGACAGGGTAGTTATGCGTTCGTCTATTTTATATTTATCTCCGTTCGCTCCCAAGGCACTTGTGCGTGGCTTTAATGATAACAATTCAATGCCGACACCTGCCAGTAAGCCGTCTTTCTTGTAGTCAGCTCCTACATATATCTCCGGGATGCAGCCATTCTTTAAGTATTCATGACTTTTTTTACTCTCTTTCGGTTTGTCAGGATTGATACCTTGTGAAGTGTATTGTGATTGCCATACTGCTGCTCCGGTAAGTTGGAAATTTTTGTTTGTATAGCGATAACGAATTTGAGGTGCACGACTAAATGGCTGGAACGGTGCTCCTACGGAAAGATTAAGAATCTGCGGCGATACATCTCCAAATAACGGATGCCAAGTCTGTCCGAGCAATACAGCCGATTTTCCCCAATCCAAATTCAAATAAGCATGGCGGAGTCTAATGACCGAATAAGAAGTACCTGTACCACGGAAGTCGACCTCTACTTTGGCAGAAGTCTTGGCCGTTCCCAGTTTGGGACCCGCAACATCTACTCCGAGACGTGAATACAAGGTATAGAAATTGCTGTTGGGTGTTGAGTTCAGGTCTTTCCCGTCCGGATCACGTACCTTATCTTTCGGATACATATAGAACAATCCGTCTACGGTTTCTTCATTGGCGCGACTGTTGTAATAGAAATCAGTACGAATCTGTCCGTAGAATTTGAACTTGAAATCCTGCATTTGTGCGAAACTGCCTGATAACTGTATCAGACAAAGAAATAATAAAATGTATTTTTTCATAATGTGCTTGTTTATAAACGGGCGCAAAATTACACAAAATTACTGGCAATTAATCTATCGTTGGTTAAAAAAGGCATGAACTGCTTGAGTATATTTGTGGAGGTTGGTGCTTTTATGAATAGCTTTCAATAATTTCCTGTCTGCATTTGGTAGTAGGTATTCCCAAAAAGCTTTCATCTTGTTCAAAATCTGCAAGTCTCCTCCTTTTAGCTGTTCTATATATTCCTCGTATACGTATGTGTGCATAGATTGTATTTTTTCTTTCATTTCATCGAATTCAAGTGTGCGGTTTTGCTGATACTCCCATGCTAGCGCCGGGTTAGCGAGTAATCCTCGTCCTATCATCATTCCGGCTAATCCGGGAAATTGTTCCTGAATACGGTGAATATCTTCTATATGGTTAATGTCCCCATTATAAATGAGCGGGTGTTTACATACATGCTGAAAAGCCTCGAATGCTTTAAGATCAACTTCTCCTTTATATTGTTGTTTTCCTAGGCGTGGATGCATAACGACTTGTCGTAAAGGTAACTCGTTGATAATCGGAGCCAGTTTGAGACATTCTTCCGGATCTTCCCAACCAAGTCTCATCTTGATGGAGAAGCTTATTTGCGGATATTTCGTAATCAGGCTAAGTAACGCTTGCACTTCTTCGGGATAGGGAAGAATACCGGAGCCATTGTGGCGTTTGGCTAATATGGGAAAAGGACATCCCATATTAATATCGGCTTCCTTATATCCCTTTTCAATGAATAGGGATAAAATCTTTTCTGCCTTTTCAGCAGTAGGGGCTATCAATTGGGGAATCAGATGCGGAACCTGATTATTCCCGGGTTCGATTCCTCGGACGTCTCTATGGCGGAAGGTGCCTTTCTCAAGTCGTACAAATGGAGTGTAATAAGCGTTTATACCTCCAAAGCAGGCCGCATGAGCATTACGGTAAATCACGTCGGTGTAACCTTGTAATGGGGCAAAATGAATAGGAAGAGTCTTTTGCATTGTTTTTATTTTTGTGCAAACTTATATATAAATGTTGATTTATACGCTAGTTGAGTAAAGAAAAATATTTTTTCGGAGGAGAAGAAAGGGAAGAAGGTGAAAAGATATGGTAAAAGTAAAAGAGAGGAACCTCGCGGACCCTCTCTTTTTAATGTTAAATTGATTAAAGTCTGATTTTTATAAACGTTTTCTATGATTGAAGGTTAGAAAAATTGGGGGATATACTATTATTCTACAACGTTTATAGTCAGTTCACGTACTACTTGACCACCTTGATGGACGTAGTTTGCATTGTTGGCTACGAAGGTAGCGGTGTATGTCCCGGCTTCTTCGTAGGTATGTGAGTATATCTCTAATGTTTGCGAGATATTCTTGATGCTTTGTCCTGCATCCGGATAGCAAGTACCCAGCAAGACGGGAGCCGAGATAAGCCAAGTGTCTGCTTTTGTTGTTCCTTTACTTCCTCCTGCGATTTGTATTCTGGTAGGTGTGGTGGTACTCCAGAAGTCAGGGATTTGTCCGTCAACAAGCAAATATGGATATTTTTTTATGTTCTCTTCACTGTTTAGGTCCTCATCCGGCATTTTCTCATTTCCCAATGCCTTCTTAAGAACTTTTTTGTGACTGTCATTTAGCTTCGTTAAATCATATACGAGATTTAGCGGTGAGAAACCGAAATCTTTTGCATTAACCGTATTCCCTTTGCCGTTTGTGAACATCAAGTCAATATTCATATCCATGATGTTGAGCTGTGGCATTGTATTTGAGTTATCAATGGGGTTATAGTGAACCGCTATTGTTATTTCTTTAGCAAGATAAGAAGATAATTCGAATGTAAAAGTTTTGCTGGATTCTGCTGTCTCGCTAGTGCTGTTCGGTTTGGTTGGAAGTTCTTCCTGTGCAAATACCTCTGTCCATTCACAGTTTTCTACAGTTTGTTTATCTTGATCTACATTACTGCCGTTTATGCCATTAAATTGGTCGGAAACGAGTACATGAGTAGAGCCTTTAATTGTGCTTGCGTTTCCATATCTATACCAAATGCGGAAACTAAGTTCACACTTTTCAATATCCTCTACTTTCATTTCTGTACGGTTTCGATGTTTGTATTCATGACCTATTTCTCCACTGAAGAAAGTGATAAAGTCAGGGTCTCCATTAAAGCTGAACGTTACCGGACTGCCTTTTTTGACAGTTACAGTGTTACCGTTAAAGCTGACATTGTTGTCTGTCACCACACCCACTTCCATTGCTGTTTCTTCTTTTAATTCCTTGTCGCATGAAGCGAGACACAGTCCGGCAAAAGCGATAGTCATCAAACTTTTATATATTGTTTTCATATCCTTTTCTTTTTAAAGTTAATAAGCGATTTACCAACCCGGATTATTCGTTTTGATAGCACCGTTTGATCCTATTTCATTCGCAGGAATCGGGAAATAGTTGTAAGACTTCGGAATATTGAAGTAAGTATATACATTGATTCCGAACTTCCAGGATTCATCAGTTTGAGCTTTACTTACTTGTTCCTGCATCAGTTTGTAATAGTCTCCCCAGCGGATCAGATCGAAGCGTCGTGTATATTCGAAACAAAGTTCCATAGCCCGTTCATCTTTGATAGCCTCACGGAAATTGGTTTCATCCAGATTCTCTTGAAGTTTACTGATCCCGGCGCGCTCTCTTACTGCATTGATACATTCATAAGCCAGATCATTAGGACCATGGTTGACTTCATTTTCTGCCTCTGCAATCATTAGCAGAATGTCCGAGTAGCGGAGAAGAGGGAAGTTGATGGAAGTATCGTTTTTGCTCTTCTTGTCTGCTTCATATTCTCTACGATATTTGGCGGCAGCCCTGTTGCGGTTCTTATTGGCATCGTTCTTCGATTCACGATCACCGTAAGTAGAACCCGGCTCTGTTTTACCATAGCTGAAGGATTTATCCCAGTATTGTTGTTCCACTTCATCTCTTTTTCCCTTTACAAATTCACGACCGTCCACCGGAGTACCTTCTCCTGCTGACTGGGTGTAAGTGAATGGAGCAATATTCCAGTTGCAACGGTCAATGTCATCGTTTGCTTCATACAATTCCAGCAGTTTAGGAGTATTCCAGATAAAAGCGTATGCATAGCCCGGATCACCTTTACCAGTGATGGATGCTTTGGAAGAAAGGTCCTTACCCTGAATGCCGATAATATTACCGATTCTACCTTCTGCACGTACATCCGTCGAACGGTTACCTGCAAATTCTACTTCCCAAATACTTTCATTAGCCTTGGCACCATCCTTATTGAGAGCAGTGTTATACTTATCAGAACAAATGTCGATAAAGAAGTCCCAATATTTGGCAGTTAGTGAATGACCCTCATTCTTGACTAACTGTGCATAGTAACTTGCTTTTTTGAAATATTCTGTAATCTCGGCACTAGTCGTGTTGTTAGCCAAACCCACTTCCTTGTCACGTTTAGGTTCACCGGCCCGGAACATATATACACGCGCCAACATTCCCCAAGCAGCCGATTTGGAAACACGTCCCGGTAAATAGTTCAAATCTTGAGCAGATTTGAGATCCTCGGCAGAACCATACATCTCTTTGATGATAAAATCATAAATCGTCTGTTTGTCCGTACGTGGAATGGAGAGGTTATAGGCATCTTCTGTAGAAGTAGTCTTGAAAGGTACATCTCCCCAACATTCTACCAAAGTAAAATAATAGAATGCGCGTAAGAAACGGGCTTCGGCTTTGTACTGCTTGCGGGTATCGTCGTTCATATCGGGCACTGCATCAATATTTTCCAGGAAAATATTGGCTCTGTTGATGCCGGAGTATAATGTGTACCACAATGCTGCAACGGCCGGATCACTTGTGTTGGCATTGTTACAGATCAACCCACTTTTGTTAGGTCCGCGGTTGGCACCACCATAGTGTCCCAGATCGTCACCTCCTACAAGGTATAAGAACTCATTTCCGTAGAAGGAACTTTGTCCCAGAATGGCATAGGTTCCTGTCAGCCAAGAGGTAGCGTCCGCTTCATTTTTGAAGAAGTTTTCAGGAGTGGTGTATGTCGGGTCTTTCTCCAGGAAATCGCAGGAAGTCAGGTTAAGTCCGATAAGAAGTGATATGATGATTATTTTTATTGTTTTCATATACGTAATTGTTTGAAGGATGATTGATTAAAAACCTAAGTTTATACCAAAACTGATAGAGTAGGCTCTCGGATAAGCGGAGAAGTCCAGTCCTGGAGTCAGTGCGCCTTCACGGATAGATACTTCCGGGTCATAACCGGAATATCCTGTACATGTCCATAGATTTTGACCGGCAACGAATACACGTGCATTGTCTATCTTCCATTTCTTGGTCAGTTGTTTCGGCAGTGTATATCCTAAAGATACGGTTTTCAGACGAAGGAAAGAACCATCTTCGATAATGCGTGTAGAGAACACTTTGTTGGAACCGGAGTCGGTAGCTCTCGGAATATTACTTTCCGGGTTTTCCGGTGTCCAACGGTCTGCATAACTTGCGTACTGGTTCAAGTCACGTGTCTTATTGCTGTTCTCGAAGAACAGGCGGTTGGCATTCAATACATCGTTTCCATACGACCATTGGAAGAAGATGCTCAAGTCAAATCCTTTGTATTCGAAATTGTTGGTAAATCCACCCGTATGTTTCGGCATACCGTTACCGATCATAGTACGGTCGTTATCGTCGATGATACCGTCACCATTTAGGTCTGCGTATTTCGGCATACCCGGTTGTGTATTACTTTCGGAAGAGAAATACGGAACATTGCGTTTCAGTGTATATGTATCACCCACTTTGTCGAAATCTTCGTATTTGTATGTACCTTCGTAGATGAATCCGTACATCATTCCCATCGGATAACCCACTTTGGCAATGTAGCTGTATTGGGAGTTATAGTTCTGGTCAAATTTGGCTGCACTCAATAGAGAAGATTGGTTTTCGGCCAGTTCTAATACTTTGTTCTTGTTGAATGCAATATTAAAGTTAGTAGTCCATGAGAAATGACGGTTCTTGATATTGGTCGTGTTCAATGTGAACTCGATACCTTGATTGCGTACCTTTCCTACATTCTTCATGGCACTGAAATAACCGGAAGAGGTGGGGAGTGCAGTATTCAGCAACAGGTCACGAGTCGTTTTACGATACCAATCTACGGTTAATCCGATGCGTTCGTCCAGGAAGCCTAAGTCCAGCCCCAGGTTCCACTGTTCGGTAGTCTCCCATTTCAGTTTTCTGTTTCTTAAGGAAGTGGGCACTGTACCTACACTTGTCAGACTATTTTCGAACGGATATACGCCACTGGGGAGGCTACCGATCGAAATAAAGTCTCCGACTTTATCCTTCAATATCTGATATAAAGCATACGTATCATACTCGCCTACACGGTTGTTACCGGTCAATCCCCAGCTTGCTCTTAATTTACCTGAAGAAACAACAGACTTCAATGGTTTCATAAAATCTTCCTCCATGAATCCCCATGCCAATGAACCGGAAGGGAAGTAGCCGAAACGGTTATCACCACGGAACTTGGAAGAACCGTCGGAACGGAAAGAAACCGTTGCATAATACAATGATTTATAGTTATAGTTCAAACGTCCCAGGAAAGAAAGCATAGACCAGGAACTCTTTAATGATTTAGTCGTACTGGGAGTTCCTTCACTCATTCCCGCCATGCCGAGTGCTTCGTTCGGAATCTGTACCGTTTTGTATGAATAGTATTCATAGTCGGAATTCTGCAGGGTTACACCTACCATGCTATTGAAGAAATGCTTCCGTTTGATATTGGTCTGATAGGTCAGAATATTTTCATTCAACCATGTTGCACGTTGAGAATGGTAGATTTCTGCATTTACCTTATCGGATGATTTCGGATTACCATAACGGGTCTTCGAGTTGTTGAATGTTTCCCCTTTGCGAGTATCGAATGTGTAACCGCCTGAAACTTTCAACTTCAATCCTTTGATAAATTCATATTCTGCAAATCCGTTGAACTGAATGTAGTTCGCATACGTCTTGCGATATTCGTTTTTCAAGGACATGATAGGATTGAAACGATAGTCGTTGGTATTGTTTATCGCGTCGTCCATGATGTTATCCATCAACGAGTTTAATGGTCTGTCCGGTTCGGTCACAGGGCGATATCCCCATACACTATAGAACAGGTTATTCATACCACTGTATGAGTTCTGGGAAGGAGAACCACCGGTAGTTGTAGTACTGGAATAGTTGGTTGTCAGATAGATTTTCAGTTTCTTCTTTTGGATGGTAGTACCCATACGGCCTTGTACACGTTTGTAGTTTGATTCCAATAAGATACCGTCCTGGTCATAATAAGATAAAGAAGCATTGTAGCGAACTCCTTCCGAACCACCGGTCAGGCTGACATTGTGGCTTTGCATCCATGCGCTGCGGAAGATTTCGTCCTGCCAGTTATATTGCGGGATATTTCTATAATCTTCCAGTCCCCATTTCTTACCGTCATAATTCATGAAGTAGGTAGTTTCCATATCTTTGGGACTACGTTCTGCCTGTAGTTTGACGAATTCATAGGCATCCATCATCGGGATCGTTTTGGTGATATGCTGAATACCGAAACTTCCGTCGTATTTAATTTTAGGTTGGCCGATTGTTCCTTTCTTGGTTGTAATCATCACGACACCGTTGGCACCACGGGCACCGTAGATAGCGGTAGCAGAGGCATCCTTCAGGAAGTCGAGTGACTCGATATCGTTCTGATTAATGGCTGCGGCTATGGAGGGGTCTTCCACCGGGAAACCGTCAATGACATAAAGAGGAGAGTTGTCCTGTGTCAAAGAGTTGTTACCACGGATGACGATGTTCATCTGTCCGCCCGGCATACCTTCGCCCGAACTTACGTTGACACCGGCAATACGTCCGCCCAATGTCTCGCCGAAAGAAGCAGTCGGAGTGCTAAGCAGTTCCGCCATACTGGCTTTGGCAACAGAGCCAGTCAGATCCTTCTTGCGTATCTCCTGATAGCCGACTACTACCACTTCGTCCAATGTCTTTGTGTCTTCCTTTAATGTGATAACCATTGGCTTTTGAGTGTCCACCTTCATTTCTACTGTGACATAACCAATGAAAGAAATAACCAATATCGAATTTTTATTGGGCACGTTAAAAGCAAATTTACCGTCAAGGTCAGTGATTGTTCCTTGCGAAGTACCTTTTACCTGGACACTGGCTCCCGGCACTCCTTCTCCTAAGTTATCCTTCACTGTACCTTTAACAAGTACCTGTGCAAGTACAAAAGAAACAGAAAACAGGATCAGTCCGATGGAGGAGAGCATCCTTTTTCTAGTTTGAGTGGATAAATGTTTTTTCATATATTAAAAATTAAGTGATTTTATTGAATCTACGCTTGCAAAGATAGATGGATTGAATATTCTAATATGGATAGAATTATTCAAGATTGGTGCAAAATCATACAATTTTCCTGTTCTCATAAACTATTTTTCTTTTACGGATTCTAGTAATTCAGATAATTCTTTCACTATGTCGGGGTATTGTTTTGATACATTCGTTTTCTCCGATGGATCGGAGGATAAATCGTAAAGTTGAGGCTGTTTGTCGTTGCCTAACTCCATTTTCGTCCAATACTCGATAGCGGGGCCGTCGCTCGGTTCGATGTATTTCCATTGACCTTTTATGATGGCAAGTGTGTTATTGAGATTCTGTTGAACGACATACTCACGGTTTGTATTATTTTTGCCGAGGAGTACGTTCAGATGTTCTTGACTATCGGGAGCAGCTCCTTTACGTAAAGGTTGGTCCAAAAGGGAGGCGAGCGATGCATACACATCTATTTGAGAGAAAAGAGCTTGTTGCTTGTTCGGCTTTACTCGGGCAGGCCAGCGGACGATAAATGGAACGCGTGTCCCCGCTTCGTAAGCACTGTATTTCCCACCACGGTAGATCCCCATCGGAGTATGCCCGTTGAGAAGTTCGTAAGCTTGGTCTTGATAGCCGTCGTCGATAACAGGACCGTTATCGCTGGTAAAGATCAGGATGGTGTTGTCTGCGATGTGGAGGCTGTCCAGTGTGTGCATGATTTCACCGATGGTCCAGTCCAGTTGCAGGATGACGTCGCCACGAGTGCCGAGTCCGCTTTTGCCTGCGAAACGTGGGTGGGGGATGCGCGGTACATGTACGTCTTGCGTACCCATATATAAAAAGAAGGGTTCTTCCTGATGGGATGCAATGAAATTCTTAGCCTTATGGGTGATGATATCGGCTATGTCTTCATCTTTCCAAAGGGCGGATTTTCCTCCGGTCATCCAGCCGATACGGGGAATGCCGTTGATAATTGTATTGTTGTGTCCCTGACTGGGCTTTAAAGTGACGAGCTCCGGATTCTCTTCTCCCGTAGGCCAGTCGCCTACTTTGTGGTCGTAGCTTACGGTGATAGGATCATTGGGGTCAAGTCCTACGACATGTCCGTTTTCTACAAATACACAAGGTACACGGTCTACGGTAGCCGGAATAATAAATTCGTAGTCAAAACCAATGCTTTGTGCGTTAGGGGTAATCCGGTTGTTAAAGTCGGTTCCACCTTTCGGACCGAGTCCCAGATGCCATTTGCCTACTGCACCGGTTGCGTATCCTGCATCTTTCAGCATATCTGCCATGGTGATGCAGGTAGTGTCGATAATGAGTTCAGAGTTGCCGGGAGCGATTCCTGTGTTTTCCTGTCTCCAAGGATACATACCTGTCAGGAGTCCGAAACGGGAAGGGGTGCTGGTGGCAGAAGTTGCATAAGCATTGGTGAATTGTACTCCTTGTCCTGCCAACCGGTCGATGTTGGGAGTGCTCACTTTTGTTGCTCCATAACAACTTAAATCACCAATGCCGAGATCATCTGCAAATATATAAATAATGTTAGGCTTTTGGCTATTCTGCCCATTGTTCTTTTGGGGTGCATGATTGCATCCTGACAGCGTGACGATGCCGGACAATAGGGGAATTAGACGCGAAACGTTTTTCATAATGCTGAATGTTTTAGGAAATAATGTAATGAACACAAAGATAAGCGAATGGAACAAAAAGAATGAGTAGGAATGTACAAGTGAAGTACAAAATAGTACACTTAAGAAGTTACCTTCTTTATTCGGGCGAAGATGTCCGGACTAAAAAACCGTTTATATCATAAATTTAGGCACGGATTACACGGATTAACGCTGTTGTTTTCATACTCATCGTTTTTTAATCCGTGAAATCCGTGTGATCCGTGCCTAATAATATAAGATTATTTTGCAAGAGTGCTTGTATAGTTGCCTGCTAATCTGTTTCTTCTCCGTCCCCTTCTTCTTCGCTCTCTTCTCCTTTACGATAAGCCAGCGGACTGACGTGATAAATCTCCTTGAAACATTTACTGAAATAGCGGGAGGAGGAGAACCCAATCCGGTCAGAGATCTCCGTGATATTCAGCTCCGGGTTATTCCTTAACATGACAGCGCCTTTTTTGAGACGTATGCTTAGGATGAAATCATTCGGGGTCTGGCCTGTAACTGCTTTCAGTTTAGTGAATAGGTTCGTACGTGCCATACCCATTTCGCGGGCGAAGATATTAACGTTGAAATCCGTATTGTCCAGATGACGTTCGATAATGGCCATCGCGCGGTCGAGCATCTCCTTATCCATCGGGTTGGTAGCCAACATTTGGGCAAAAGCCTGTGGTTGTTTGCTGAACTTCTCTTGCAATAGCCGGCGGGAATTAACCAGGTTATTGCAGCGGGAAATCAGAAGATTGGTATTAAACGGTTTCGTGATATAATCATCCGCACCAATCTTCAAACCTTCGATATTGTGCTCTATAGCAGTACGTGCGGTTAATAATACCACCGGAATATGGCAAGTGTTAAAGTCCGTCTTGATCTGTTTGCAAAGTTCCGTACCCGACATGCGTGGCATTACGACATCACTTAAAATGATGCTCGGCATATCCTTCTGTATCATCTCTAATGCTTCTACTCCGTCGGAAGCCGTACTAACTTGATAGAATGTTTCGAAAATACCGACTAACATCTGCTTGATAGATTCATTGTCTTCCACTATCAGCATTTTGGCGTCTTCGATACGCTTGTTATCTTCTTCTTTCCATTCCGAATCAGGGATTATTTCTACTGAAGGAACAATAGTCTCTGTTTGCTGGATGGTTTCCGTATCATCTTTCGCTATTTGCTCTTCTGTGAAGTGTTCCTTGCCTAGTTTGAGGGTGATAATGAAACTGCTTCCTTTGCCCGGTTCGCTTTCTACCCGGATTGTGCCGTGATGAAGTTCCACAATACCTTTTGTCAGTGCCAGTCCGATGCCTGTACCGGCTCCGGTATTCAGCGAGTTGAGATGCTCGGTCTGATAGAAACGGTCGAATATCTTATCAATTTCGGCAGCGGCGATACCTGTACCGGTATCTTTTATTTCAATGATGACATGGTCTTTCTCCTGCGATACATTAATCGAAATCGTATCTTCGGCCTTGGTATGCTTCACTGCATTAGACAGCAGGTTGTTTATCACTTTCTGCATCTGCTTTTGGTCATACCATACTTCAATGTCATCCTTTTGTTTGTTGAACTTGAAGTTGATTTGTTTACTGCTGGCGTATTCGAGGAAGAGCAGATAATTCTCATACAGGAAGTTAACCAGATTGTGCTGGCTTACTTTGATCTTCATGTGACCCTGTTCCTGTTTACGGAAATCAAGTAGTTCCGTAATCAGTTCCCGTAATTGGAGACTGTTCTTGTAGATTCCCAACACTTTATTATATATATTAGGTGTAAATGTCTGCACCTGCAGCAAAGTTTCCACTTGTCCCACAATCAGCGTTAACGGTGTGCGGAATTCGTGCGAGATGTTAGTGAAGAAACGGAGTTTCGACTGGTTCAATGCTTCGAGGTCTTCAATATGCTTCTTCTCGTACTTCAAAGACTCACGGAGTTTGATGCGCGAATTATAGTTCTGAATAAGATACCATAACAGGCTGATAGTGACAATGGTATAAATCAGGTAAGCCCACCATGTCTCATACCATGAAGGGAGTACGATAATCAGCAATCTGGCCTCTTTTATTCCTTCCCTCTGTGATTTGATGACAAGGGTATATTTACCCGGATTCAGGTTTGTATAAGTAATCAGCGTTTGCTTCCGGTAAGTATGGTTCCATTCATCTGAGAAACCCTCCAGGCGATAGAGAATTTCATCTCTGTTGGCAGGGATGAAGTTGGAAGTGGCATATTCGATGCTAAACATCGATTGATTCGCTTTCAGACTGATTTCCGGAGTATGACAGATCGACTGTTCCAGGATACCGCTTTCATCTCCCGGGACTACTTCTTTTCCGTTGACAAGCAGGCGGGAAAGAATGATATTATATGATTTGGGAGTGAAATGTAATTTTTTCTCCCAGAAAGAAATCATTCCCTGAATACCGCCAAGGAATACTTCTCCGTCATGTGTCACAAATAGTGCGTTTTCATTGACGGCGGTCAACGGGAATCCGTTTTCCGTACCGTAATTATAGAATTTCTTGCTTGGATAGTCGAACTGTGAGAAGCCTTGATTGGTAATCAGCAATAAGTCGCCTTTCTGTATGGACGATTCGCATACTTCGTAGATGCAGTCGCTGGATAAACCATCTGTCTGTACATCGAAGTTTTCAAAGTCATCACTTGCCTTACGGTAACGGTCGAGACCGCTTCCGGAGGTGCAGAACCACAGATTACCGTTACTGTCCTGCATGATACTGTTGATGTTATTGTTGCTAAGACTGTTCGGATTAGCGGGATTGTGTGGATAATTAGTAAGTTTACCACTGTCGAACCGGTAAGAATAAACACCCTCGCCGGTAGCCGCAATCCACAATGTACCGTCTTTATCAATGCAAAGACTGGCTACCATGCCAATACCTCTTCCTTCTTTCGTCTCTTTGAAGAGTTGTTGGCAAGCACCTGTTGCCGGATTGAAAAGACAAACACCGTTTTGTGTGGCGACAACCAGCTTGTCTTTATAAGGTACAATGTCTCGGACGATATCCGAAGGTAGCGAGGTTGGATCTCCGGCTTTCATCCGGTAGACAGTGAAACGGTTGGTACGCAGGTCGAGTTTGTTCAATCCTCCCAAGTGTGTACCTATCCACATGATTTCATTAGTCCGGTCGTAGTAGATTGCTTTGACATTGTTATGGGAAATGCTATTTTTGCCCTCTTCGTGGCGATACCACCGATAGGTGTTGTTTTTCCGGTCGTACACATTCACGCCACCGCCTTCAGTACAGATCCATAAGTTTCCGTCTTTATCTTCAGTCATTCTGCCGACAATCGGGCTACTTAAACCTTCTTTTTCTGTATCTCCCGTCTTGTAGCGGGTATAGATTTCATATTCCGGATTGAAATAGTTGACACCTCCGAAATAAGTACCCAGCCAAATTGTTCCTTGTTCATCTTTGACGATGCACCAGATGGAGGAGTGGGTAAGTCCGTCTGGTTTGTTCGCGTTGGCAGTGTAAAGTTGGAATTTACCTGTGCTCTTTTCATAGCGATTTAACCCGTGAAAGGTTCCTATCCACAGATTTCCTGCATTATCTTCACAGCAACTCCTTACGAAGTCGGCGCAAATACTGTTTGGATTTTTGGGATCATGACGGAAGTTCTCGATGGTACCGTCTGTTTTTATCCGGTAGAGTCCTTCTTCCCAAGTACAGATCCATAATTCTTTAGACGAATCTTCGTAAATACTCGCAATATTACCTCTTGTGACAGGTTGGGAAATCTTTTTGTCTCCCGATAAACAGTAAAGTCCGTTACTGGTAGTTCCCATCCACAGATTTTTCTTTTCGTCCAGGTGGAGGCAGGAGAGGGTGATATCTTTTCCGGCAAGATGATAGTAGAGATCGAAGTTTCCGGTACTTTCATTATATACAAACACTTCTTCTCTTTTCCCGATATATAATTTCTCGTTGAAATAAATAGCATCCACATTGCCTTGCAGCAACGTTTTGAATCTTTGTGTGGTCAGATCGAACTCTGCTACCCCGTCCGTACAGAGCAGGTATACCTTCCCGTTTTTGTTTCCGGTGATACGCAGCACTGTATTGCTGAACAAACTGTTCGGATCGTTTTTATTAAGTTTGAAACTTTTGATATCGTTACCGTTATACCGGTTCAGTCCTTCACGCGTGCCAATCCATATAATCCCCCGTTCATCAATATAAAGGCTATTGACAGAAAATTGGGAGAGTCCGTCGTCCGTGGTCAAGTGGCTAAAAGTGATGTTTTGACCTTGTGTGCGGACTCCAGCTACGCTTAAAAATAGCAGAAATAAAAGAATTACTTTTCTCACTAATTTATTTTTTAAGGTGTTTACATCTATGCAAATATATTGTTTTTATTCGATTTCAGTGAATCTTATTAGAAGAAAGTAACTATAAAACACCGGAAGAGAATTCTATTTAACAGAATTACTCTTCCGGTTTCTAACCTAACTAACCTCTTGTTATAGTGTTTGTGCCTGTTTCGTTTTTATCAGTTCAGATTATTACCACACTACATACTGATTGAAAAAACGAGTACTTTCAGCAATCCATGAGTCCATGTTCTCATAAGCTGCAAAGTGTCCTGATGTAGGGTAACATATCCAGCGTTTAGGTGTACGGATGTGATTGTATGCTGCAAAATTTGTATGTGGTGGTGTAATGTTGTCCTGAAGTCCGAATCCCATTAATACTGGGCATTTGATCCATCCGGTCAGATTCTTCAAGTCAAAGTAAGTTAGTAATGAGAATATTTTATCTTTGTCAATATTCTGCCGGGCAGCTCCTTCGAATACCAAGTTGGCAGGCCAGTGAACCAAACGGAAATAATCGGGATAGTCTGACAGAAAGGGTACGATAGGCGCAGCTGCGGAAATACGATGGTCGAGTGACGCTGCTGCTAATGTGAGCGCTCCACCTTGCGAAATACCTGTAGCAAAAAGGTTTTGTCCGTCAAAGCATGGCTGAGCAAAAATAAAATCAATACTGCGGACTGTATCAGCAAAAGCACCTCTGTAATAGTAATGTTTGGGTGAATCCAGTCCGAAAGCAATCCACTCACCAAAGCGGTTATAAGGTTTGTTGAGGCCTTGTCCACGGGGTGGAATGACCAAGATACACCAACCGGGATAGTCGTCGGGACTGGGAATCCAGGTGACGGCATCATAACCTTGATAAACCACTACGGCCGGATGACTCTGACCATCTGTAGGGACTGCCCAATACCCCCGTAAGATTTCTCCTTCAAGCGAGCGCATTTCTACTTCGTAAACATCACGCTCTGGCTTCGAAGATTCAGGTAGACGTGTCATTTTATAGGCAGGGTGTACACGTTTAAGTTCGGTGATGGTTTTATTCCAAAATCTTTTTAAGTTAGGGGGACCATCCGGTTTGGATAAAATCTGTTCGGCTTCGTATCCAAAGAAGAAATGTTTCAGAGTGTCGGTGCCGGCAATGAAACAAACCTGGTAAAATCCGGGAGTGAGATTCGTGAGAGTGACTGATGCACGACTGCGAAAGCCTCCACCGGGAGCTATCGAATCTGTTCCGAAAGAGTAGGTTATAAAGGTAGACGATACAGCATTGCCGAAATCTGTTGCAATGTCCATGCGTATCCTATCCGAAAAACCTGACTGTGCAGATGTCAATTCCAGCATGAAGCGTACTGGATGTTCGTTATCGAACATCCAGTTTTGCTCAACAGGAATATTGAGATTTATGGTCTTCTGTGTATAACTTCTTATTGAGTATCCGGTCAGGAGTATAATGACGTATATCCACTTTTGCATCCTGTTAATCATTGTAATTACTCTTTGATATAAAACGTAATCAGCACTCCTTTATGATCGCTTGGCCACTGATTGTTTACGGGCGGAATGATTGGATCTTTGGTTTGTTCTTCTATTCTTTGTCCGCGTACAATAGAGCCTGTTGGACCTACTATCTGGGCACTTTTTATTTGTAGATTTTTATTTGGATAATAGTAAACGAAATCAATTCGTTCGCGTTCATCTGCCTCCGGTGCCCATGAGAGATTCTCTGGAATGACTGATTTATTGTCTGCTGGAAAAGTGAATCCTGGACATTTCACCGGATCGGGATGAATTACCCGGTAGGCATCTTTATATCCCCGTTGAACCAACAATTTGGAAGTTCCCCAATTGACGATACATCCGCGATGATCGAATAGATCTTTTGTATCGGCCTGCCAATCCAGATAAGAAGGCTCATTCAGATCTCCGGCAAAAAACACGAGTGCTCCTTGCTCTAGCTCTTTGGCAGCGTTGTTGATAAAAGCTTGGGCGGATTCTATACGGTCTGATTCTTCGCAGACAGCAAGTATCTTGTTTACATCAGTGATAGGAGCCGGAAGTTTATCCCAATTAACGCTACCGTCATTGTATCCCCGGGGATAGTAACAGGTGTAGTAACGATACTCTGAATGTGCCGGGTAAACGGCCACTCGTTTCCCATTGACATCCAGAATCGCTTTGAACATCCATTTGTTGATGCGTTCTGTCTCTTTGATCGGATATTTTGATATGACCGCTCTTCCGTCTATTCGTGCATCGTAATAGATGAGTCCCTTATCTTTAAGCCCTTGCATTAGTTTAGGCATCACGGGATCGTCTTGTGGACCTTTATATAATTCGCAAAATGTAGCAATGTCTGGCTGTAGGGTAGCAATCTGTTCTATCAGATATTCCGGAGCATGCTCCACCTTGGTACACTCCACCCATAAGTTGAGTTGAAGGAACTTAATCTCTGTTTTCTTTCCTGTTTCTTCTTCCGGTACAGATACTTCCGTATCGGTTTTAGAACATGCAGTGATAACAGGAAGTATGGCAATAATAATAGTTAATAACCACTTTTGCATAATCTGTATTTTTTAGATTTGATTACCAGCCCGGATTCTGACAGTTAGTTCCTGAAGCATTCTGTAACCGGATTGCTTCGTCACCCGGTATTGGATATAATAGGAATTTTTCACTATATGCTTTTCGGTTATTATCTACTACAAAACGGGAGTAACTTCCATCTGAGTTTGCTTTCATTCCGGTGATTACTTTATCTGTTTGATCCAGTATCTTCCAACGGCGTACATCAAAGAAGCGGTGTTCTTCAAAAGCAAGTTCTACGCGTCTTTCGTTCCTGATTCGCAGACGAAACTGATCACAGGATAATCCGTAAGGAATGCCTGGCATACCTACTCTGGAACGTACTGCATTGACTGCGTCTACCGCATCATTGGGTACAGTTCCGGTAGTGGATGCTTCATTAGCTGCCTCTGCATAATTCAAATATAATTCAGCCAGGCGGAACTCTTTGAAGTAGCCATCCAGATTGCCGGAACGTCCGGATTTATAATGCGAGAACTTACGTGTATAATAGCCGGTACAGGTGTAACGTGCATTACTGGGATCAAGTGCACAGTTTCCTCCTGTCTTGGTTGAGAGTAGTGCACCGGTTTCCAGGTTTAGTTTGGAACCATCATAATAAATAGAAGCTTTAAGACGCGGATCACGGTTCTCATACGGTTTGGCTTGATTGTAGAGACCTTGAACAGCCGAATTCAAGTTAGGCTGCAGATGATTGGCATCTAGATAAGGGCTCTCTAAATTGAGCAGAGGATAAGATTCTGTCATGTCACCGTTCACAACTTCATAGGCATCAAGTAGCTCTTGCGACGGACACGCACCGGCATCTGTCTGGCCGTCGGTAGTTGGCAGGCCAGCATAATTCCACATATACATTTGTCCAACTTCCATAATGGTTTCTTTGTCATTAACTACCGGCAAGTCAGTGCGCGAATAGAAATACACATCATAAGGAGAATAACCAGCTGTAGCATTCGGCTGTTTCTTATAAAGTTCATAATTGTTCGCCAGACAGTCATCCAGAGACTTTTTAGTAATTTCTGCGGCTTCTGTCCAAGTGATTGTTCCGTCATTGTACAGAGGACTGGCTGCATAGAGTGATATCTGTGAACGGATGGCTGCACAGATGGCTTTTGTCATAACGTGACGGTAATTCTCCTTATCTAAGGAACGCCATCCCCATTCTTCAACAGTGGGAATATCAATAGCAGCCTGACAATCAGCTAATATTTGGCGGGCACACTCGCCAAATGTACCTCTTTTAACCTTGGTATAATCGTAGTCGGGAGTTGTTATGATGGGAACACCTCCATAACGTTTCACCAATTGAAGATAATAGAAAGCGCGTAATGTAAGTACCTGTGCCTTGAAACTGTTACGTATATCTTCCGAGTAGACACTGGCAGTAGGGATATTGGCAAGAAAGATGTTGCAGGCACGAATCCCTTGATAATAATAATTGTAGTTTTCCGGATTTCCTTCGATGCCCTCCAGCGGATTGCTGAAGGGAGATAATTGTCCTTCATTCCATTTGCGGGTAACTCCGTTCTGTAGTTCCCAGGAATCTTTGGCTTCATCCGTACAACCAGCTAGCATGGTATAGTTATAGTTCATTCCGTAATTCAGAATCCATCCATAACATTGATTCATATAAGTATACGTTTTACGGTTCGTGGTAAACAAATCGCTGTAATCCGTACGGCCGTCCGGATGATCTTCGATTTCAGTACATCCTATGAATGAGGATAATATGAGCAAGGAGAATACTCCTGATATGATTTTATTTATTTTCATAACTTCAGTCTTTAGAAATTCAGGTTAAGTCCTATGTTAAATGTTCTGTAAATGGGGTATACAGAGTAGGAATATTGTTCCGGGTCCAGATTATCGAACTTGAGAGATGAGGTGGTCAACAAATTGGCTCCGCTGATATAGAATCTCATTTTCTCCAGTTTCAGCTTACTGCTCCAACGTTTAGGAAGTGTATAACCTAATACTACATTCTTCAATCTCATATAGTTATTTTTGGAATAGAAGAATTCATTCGATTGGAGACTTGAAGAGCTTCCTGTGGTCAAAGCCGGATAGCTGATTTTTTCATTTGCCGCATAGCGATCTGCTGTCCAGGCATTACGGTGCAGGTCTGTGTACACTCCTTGGTAAGCATTATCGAAGATACCGCATCCACTGTAATAGGCTGCTGTACCTGATACACCTTGTAACTGAACATACAAGTCAAAGTTTTTGTATTCCAGTTGAATAGAACCACCATAAGAAAGTGTAGGTAGTGTCTGGGCTTTGTCCATCGGTGCCTGGTCACGCTCATCTATATTTCCGTCGTTATTTAAGTCTTTGTAAATGAAATCACCTGGGCGCGGAGAAGCACCAGAGAATCGCAGACCGCTTTTATCTATTTCCTCCTGGCTATTATAGTAGCCGTTTCCGTTGGAATAGTCAATCAGATATCCGAACTGTTGTCCTGCAGAATAGCCGGTTTTACGATATGGATAGTAATATCCGCTGGCGGTACGGTTCAACTCTTTTATGTCAGTTACTTCATTTTTATTGTATCCCATATTCCCTCTGATAGTCATTCTTAATCCACATTTCAGATTCTTGATATAAGATAGTTCAAGATCAAATCCTTTGTTGTTCATCTTACCCAGATTTTCAAATGGCAGATTTTCACTGGCGATACCTTGTGCAGAAGATACACTGTTATTTTGGATAGCCATTTGGGTCTGTTTCACGTTCCAATAATCAAATGTGATACCTAGTGAGTTGAATAAGGTAACATCTATTCCGTAATTTTGCTGGAAAGATTCTTCATAATGGATATACGGATTACCTTGCATACCTTCTACAGTATGAAAGCCATAGTAGTTGCTTAGTAAGTAACCTGCATCTTTATAACGTACATCTGTAGCATACAGGAAACGGGTGTCAGATATCTGGTCATTGCCCAGCCAGCCGGCAGATGCGCGTATTTTGAGGAAGGACAACCAATCTGTGTCTTTCAGGAAACTTTCGTTGGATACCACCCAAGCGGCAGATACTGTCGGGAAGAATTTAAAACGGTTACCCGGTTTGAACTGTTCTGTGCCATCATAGGTAAAGTCTCCCTGTATATAGTACCGTGAATCATAGCCGTATTTCACATGTCCCATTAATGACAAACGATCGTATGGGAGATCACCGTTTTTCATCATATTCTCATTGAAATAGCTGACAAATGCATCTACTTCATGTTTGCCTCCAAAAATACGATTATAGTTGATGAACCCTTGGAAGTTGATAAAGTAGCGCATATTAGCGGTCTTACTTAAACTTAGAGGAAGAGTGGTGTGAGTACCGAAAAGTCCGCTGCCATTGGCTGCATAACGTGCGTAGTCAGTAGAACCATAGATTGTTCCGTGATAGTTTGCTTCATAACCTACTATTCCTTTTACGCTCAATCCTTTAGTCAGGAATCCCAGATCCAGATTCATTCCATAAGCGACGTTCAGATTGATACCTGTTTGATGGCTATATCCGGAGCGGTTGATAAGTCCGTAAGTAGGATATTCATTGTATTCTGCAGTAATCACTTTTCCGTCTTCGGTGATAGGTCCAGGTACGGTGGGGGCCATCTGATAGATCGAATTCATGATATCTCCTGTCCCGTTGTATCCTTGATTTATCCGGTCGATAGTGACATTTGTGTTAAGGAAACAGTTTAGATAACGATGCAGAGTGACGTCCACATTAGCTAAAATGTTGAAGCGATGCAATTTGAGTGCAGGATTATAATTATCATTCTTCTCTGCATCAATCAGGCTGTTTTGGTGAAGATAACCGGCATTAACAAGGTATTTAACCCGGTTGTTACCTCCGCTGATATTTACGTTGTAACGTTGCATACTGGCTGCATCATTCATGAAAGTGTCATACCAGTCGTGTCCCGGCATAGTTCCATCTGTAAACCCGGCTATTTCATATAAAGAATAGAGTGGAGTGCCACCGTCATTGAGTAAGGCCTGGTTACGCATTTGTGCGTATTCACCGGTACTTACTATTTTAGGACGCTGGGTAGCCTGTTGTATGGAGAAGTCCATGTTCACATTTACTTTAGTACGTCCTATTTCGCCTCTTTTTGTAGTAATAAGAATTACTCCGGAAGAAGCTCGCGGACCATATAATGCTTTAGCTGCGGCATCTTTCAGAATACTGACAGATTCTACAGTGTTGGCATCGAGTGTATTCATATCGAATAATGGAGCCGGAATTCCATCGAGTACAACCAAAGGTGAATTACCGTTTATGGAATTCAGACCACGTATATACATCGTTGTTGCATCATCGGCTGGTGTGCTGGTGGATTGGATAGAAGTCAATCCTGCCAAGCGTCCGGTCAGCGTAGCTGAAAATCCGCTATTAGGTGTTTTAACTAACTCTTCTCCCTGAACGGTAGAGATTGCTCCTGTATAACCTCCTTTTCTCTCTTTCTGCAGCATGGCTACTTCGAGAGATGTATCCTGACCGGCGATGTCTGATATCAGACAAAACTCTACCGGTTTATTCAGAGTGAATTTCATTGTCTGGTTCCGATATCCCGGAATCTTACAAATGACCATACTGGCTCCCGACGGAATCTCCATGATGAATTTTCCGTCTTTATCACTGCTTGTGGTGTATTCGGGATTGTCCGGGACAGAAATGATTGCGCCGTCTAAAGGTTCGTTGCTCTCATTCCGCACCACACCGGATATAACTTCTTGCACTTGTGCCCGGCATACTTCATTGCCTGTGAACAGGCATACGATGCACAAAAGTGTGATTATTCTGTTTTTCATATACATTCTGTTTTATGATTACCATCCTGCATTTTGCCACGTCTGTCCTGTCGTGCCTTCCAATACGGCTGCTTCATTGGCAGGGATAGGATATACGTGCCATTTCTTTTCATAACTCATTTTGCTCGGTTTGCTGCCGTCTGTTCCTAGATTGATTCTTTCATAAGAGAATGAGTTTCCATTTTTGGTGATTCTCATACCTGTGGTAAACTTCTCATTTTCCATATTCTCATTGGCGGGTGTCCAACGGCGAATATCGAAATATCTGTCTTCTTCACAAGCCAGCTCTATCTGGCGTTCGTGGCGTACCAATAAACGAGCTTCGTTCTTGTCGTTTGTCGACAGATCAACCGAAGGATCAAAACCTGCGCGATGACGGATTTCATTGATCCATTCCAGGCCTTCGGTAAGGTGTCCGCTTTCAATAGCGGCTTCGGCGGCATTCAGATAAATTTTGCCTAATCGGTAAAAACGGAAACGGCCATCATATCCAGCCACTCCGGCTGCCTTACAGTTACCGTTTACCATTCTTTTTCTCCAATAATAACCGGTACGTGTATTCGTATTTCCACTTGTACGGATTTCGCTATTTCCTCCCACGTACGTTTCTACTACTGCCGGTTCCTTTCCTAACAGCACAGGACTGTTATTATAAAAAATTGTAGCCTGGAAACGAGGATCACGTCCCTTATAAGGGTTGGCTGGGTCATAACCGCTATTAGGGTTATAATTAGGTGACAGATGCTTCTCATCGTTATAAGGTTTCGATAAATCCAGTACAGGCTTTCCTGTTGCTAGCATATCATAGGCGTCTACTAATTCTTGGGAAGGAACAATAGTTAATTGAGCGTTTCCCAATACCGGAGCTCCGATAACGTCATACAAAGGATTGGTGTATGGGTCGGGCCAATAGCCTTCGGTACTTTGCCAGATTGTTTCTTTATCACTGGGATCTGTTCCGATATAGTTATTGAGCGTAAAGTACTCCATATAAGCATTGTTATAGTACTTTTCAGTATCCGCACATTTAGTATACAATTCATATCCATTGGCTTTCAGCTGTTCCAGACAGTCTTTGTTGATTGTGTAAGCCCATTCCCAAAGATCTTTGCCGCCATTGTTGTAAGTGCTGGCTGCGAATAGACATGCTTCGGAACGGATAGCCATTGCGATACCTTTGGTCATTCTGATCTTCTCGTTGAGTGTTGTCAGTCGCCAAGGGAGGTTGCTGGATTGCAAAGCTATTTCGCAATCATCTACAATGAATCGGGCACAGTCTTCGAAAGTAGGACGTGATAGAGTTGAATAATCATAGTCTAAACCGTATGGCTCTTTCTCAATAGGCACAGGACCATACCATTTCAGTAACTCCATATAGAAATAAGCACGGAGTACATGAGCCTCTGCTACCCAACGGTCACGGTCGCTTTCTCTTGGTATGGCGGCGGTGGCTGCCCGTTGGAGGAATGTGTTGATAATACGGATTTGCCCCCAGTATAACTGCCAGTATCCTCCTTCTGAGTAGGTGTCACCCATATCTCTGCGAACGTCGAGATAGAAGTCGGTGGTGGTACAGTTGCCGGATGCGGCATGTGCAAAGCCGGCACCGGAACCATCCGTGCAATCCCACGCTTCATCACTAAGTGCTACGGGATAGTTGCTCCAGAAATGATATCGTAAACTCTTTTTAGGCAGATAGTCAAAGCAAGTACTGAAATAAGCTTTAGTCAGATCGGGATCTTGGAATACTTCGTCCAGTGATAATCTTCCGTCGGGAGCTACATCCAACGCTTCATTACAAGAACTGAATGTGAGCAAGGAAGCAAACATGCATATATAAATCAATCTTTTTTTCATATCGGTTTTGTTTTAGCCGTTAAAATGTAATATTTAAACCTACATTGTACGTACGCATTGTTGGATAGGCTGCCGGACTGTTTTGTTCGGGATCGAAGCTGTCAGTCTTCAGGTGAGTCCATGTATACAAGTTGTTACCACTTAAATAGAAACGTACATTGGAAGCACCGATTTTCTTGCTGATGCTTTCCGGTAATGTATATCCTACTTCTGCATTTTTCAGACGTATATATGAGGCATCCATGATAAAGAAGTCGTTGGGCTGCAAGCTCGGGCCGCCACTGCTGGACAGACGAGGATACGTAATCTTTTCGTGATTATTATAGCGTTCTTCGCTCCAACGTTCCATGTGCATCTTGTAAAAGTTGCCGCTGCTTTCATAAATACCGGCTCCTGAATAAGTCTTGCTGTATTGGCCTACTCCCTGCAACATGATAGAAACATCGAATCCTTTCCAGTTGGCAGATAAAGAGAAACCGTAGTTGATGCGAGGCAATAGGGAGGAATAGCCAATGGGAGCCTTGTCACGGTCATTGATGACACCGTCTCCGTTGAGATCTTTATAAATAAAGTCTCCGGGTTCCGGTGTTCCTACACCTTCATAAGTCAGTCCGCTCTTGGCAATACTCTCGTCGCTATAGAAGAATCCTGTGCCGTCACGCCCTTTTTCAGGATCATAGCTGTGGTCGATGATATATCCCCAGTTTTGTCCTAATGAGAAGCCGGTGGTGCGGGTGCGATAAGCATAATCCTTACCTAATAGTGGCTCGTCATATTCCAATACTTTGTTTTTGGCATAACTGAAGTTTGCATTAGCAGAAACAGATAGCCCGTTTTTGAATTGTTTCTGATATCCGAGGACCATTTCGAATCCCTGATTCTTTACTTCACCATCGTTCATCAGTGGAAGAGCGGATGAGGGAAGACCTTGAATCATAGGAGTAGTCTGCGGGATAATCAGAATATTTTTTCTTTTTTCAACAAAGTAGTCAAATGAGAAGGAAAGATCATGATACAAGGATATGTCTATACCATAATTCTGTTTTTCAGCTGTTTCCCATGTGATGCTTTTGTTTCCTATGTAGTTTTCGGCTATCTTGTAACCTTGTCCCCAACCGGAACCATTGGAAGCATATCCCAAGCTTGGGGATAACCAATGATCTCCTTTACTGTCGGTGACTACGGAATATTGACTGATATTATCCAGATAAAGGAAACGGGCTGAACCGAAGGCGTCGTTACCAACTTTTCCCCAAGAAGCTCTTAACTTCAGATTGGTCAAAACCGGATTATCCTGAAGGAAGCCCTCATTAGTAATCAGCCAACCGAAAGAGGCAGCCGGGAAGAGACCAAATCGTTTGTCCGGTGAAAATTGTTCAGAGCCGTTATAACCTACGTTGACCTCTGCAAAATAACGTCTGTCATAGTCATAAGTTGCACGTCCGGCAATACCGATGACGTTGTAAGGAAGCAGTAGGTCACCGGATGTTTCTTTGGATTCTTTGATGTCCCGTTGAGCTAGAAACATAGCAGTGACATTATGCTTTCCGGCGAAGGTCTGGTTATAGTTGATTTGTCCCTGTAAGTTCATAACCCAATAAGATTCGGAAGACTTTGTGAGTTCAATCGGGCCGTCTTCGTCCTCCAGGCTAGGATGGCGATTGATAAACAAATGCTCTCCTGAAGCTAATGTCTGATACGTATACCAGGTATAGGAACGTTTTCCGATTGTTTTCCCAAATCCTTTGGAGTCGAAAGATACCTGGCCTTTGACAGAGAGCCCTTTAGTGATAAATCCCAAATCTATTTCTACTCCTCCGATAACATTGATTCCCGATCTGGTTTCCAGTTGATAGCCCGAACGGTTGATTAGCGGATATGCACTCAATGAATTGTTGGCGGGATCTTCTACGGATAATCCGGCACCAATAGGGAAAGTACGTATAGCATCAGTAGCGTATGCACCTTCCGGGGTGAGATACATGGAAGTAGGGCGTGAGGTCAAAGCGCTGTTGAATACACTTGACATACTTGCGGAAGTTCCGTTGATCCGTTCCAGATAAGAGGAAGCGTTTAAGTTAATCTTTACCGACTTATTGACTTTGTAGTCGATATTTGAGCGGAAGTTGTAGCGGTCTAATGAAGACTGGGCATTGTATCCCAACTTGGATTTAGGTTCTACGTTGAACATACCTCCCTGATGCAGATAGCCTGCACTTACAAAGTATTGAAGTTTGTCCGAACCTCCCGAAACGTTCATGTTGGCTCTGGTCATGGGAGCATAATCTCTGAACAAGATATCTTGCCAGTTATTATTCGGATAAAAATCCGGGTCTACAGGATTACCTGTTTTCCATGAGTCGAACTTATCAATGTCCGGCCCGAGGAATTCAGCGGAATTTCCGTCGTTCACGAGTGCTTCATTGCGAAGTCTGACCCAGTCCCATGAATCCAGACGTTCGGGCTTGAAAGCGATTTCCTGCATGCTGAATTCTACATTGGCACTGATACGGGCAGTTCCTTTTTCACCTCTACGAGTGGTAATCATTATCACTCCGTTGGCACCACGTACTCCGAATACTGCTGTTGCGGAAGCATCTTTCAATACGGAGATATTAGCAATCTCGTTCGGGTCGATAGATCGCATATCGTCTACAGCTACTCCATCTACCATAATTAATGGGTTTGTTCCGTTTGTAGTGGCAGCACCACGCAGGAACATGGTGACTTCGTCACGTCCCGGTTCACCGGAGGTCTGGATAGTTGTCAATCCTGGGAGTTTTCCGGATAAAGCGGAACTTAGGTTGGGCGATGAGGATTTCATCAAATCTTTTCGATCAATGGAAGCTACGGAACCGATGACAGAAACCTTTTTCTGGGTACCGTAAGCTACCACTACAACTTCCTCCAGGTTCGCTACGTCCGGATGCATGATGATACGCATGTCTTTTTTAGCAGGAATGTCCTGCTTTTGATAACCTACATAACTGATTTCCAGTATAGCGTTGGGGGCAACCGATAAAGAGAAACGACCGTCTATGTCTGTAATAGTACCATTCGTTGCTGCTCCTTTTTCTATGACGGAAGCTCCGATCAGGCTTTCACCGGACTCGTCTACGACGACTCCAGAGGCTGTTATTTTAGACTGTTGCTGTGTCAGGGTAGCATCTCCGATATCCGATGCATTTCCTGTAACGGGAATACAGATTCCCAACCCAAGCAACAGGCACATTTTGTATAGCCAATAACTTTTTTTCATAACTATAACGTTTAAGATTGTTTTCTGTCTAATTAAATGAACTCAACATTTTATCCTTGTCGTATCCTATGTATTCATAGCGTTCTATCCGGACACCTTGATTCTTTGCGGTAATACATGGGCTTGTGCCATTCCATGGGCTATCCATCCACCATTCTTCTACTAGTAGCTTCCTTTGAGTTGAAGAGCTGTCGGTAAATGAGAACTGAACTTTTGAGGCATCTACAGCTCCACCGGAGTAACCTAGTACGGAATAAGTACCTGCCAGATTACGCAGATCAACATAAGTGAGCGGACAACCGGATGCATTTAGTGATGTGATGGATTTGCACCGGTTTATATCCAGATATGCTAATCCCGGATTGTTGCTCACATCTATAGAGGTTATCATATACTGATCGCCAGAAATGAATTTGGTTAATCCTGCATTCTTGGCACTGAAAGTCTGAATTCCTTTCTCATCTACCGGACCTGCCGTGTAGCTGGTACTGATTGCGTATTTACTAAGATCGATTTCTCCCAGATTATTTCCATCCAGAATGAGGTTTTTGTATCCGCAGAAGTATTGTAGTCCTTCCAGATTAGTGATTCCCTTATTGCTAAGATCAAGGGTCGTGTTATTCCTGAAGTATTCAGTATTCAGAGCAGCCACTGTCAGAACTTTATCTCCATCGAATACATCCGGAACCAATGCTTTGAGTGCGTTTCGCAGATTGATATCAGGAATTTCTCCGTACTTTTTCATTGTCTTCTGATATTTTCCGTAACTGTAATAATAGTTGTTGTTTCCATCGGGATAGTCGTGCATCCAGTCGTACCCTTCCACTGTCACTCCATTATTGATGGCATCTACGATAGAACCGCTATTGCTGTAGTATGAGTCCATCCACCAGGATTCCATTTTCAGGAGTCGTTCTTTACTTGCGTCATCGCTGAAAGTAAATTTGAAGTCTGTGCTGTTGTAGTTCAGACATCCGCCATAGATACTGTGGTAATTGCGTACATCCAGATATACCAGTTTACAGTTTAGAGCAGAGAACTTCTCAATGTTATAACAATAATACAGGTCGACAGATTCTAGTTTGGTACTTCCATCTATGTTGAGAGATACCAATGTCGTGTTCGGCTGTTCCGAAGTGGCTAGTTCCAGTTTGGTCAGACCAGTGTTTTGTGCAGTCAGTTCAGACAGTCTGGATAGTACTTCTGCAGGAATTTCACTGATATCATTATTGTTGCAGATCAGTTTCCGAATGTTGCTGAAATATTCGAGTCCCTCCAGAGAAGTGATATTTTTATCGCTGATATTTAGTGTGCCATCAGTGAAAGTGACATATTTAGCACTGGAAGATATCTTTTCTCCTTTAAATATATCAGGGAAAAGAGCAGACAAGGCATTACGCAGGTTTTCGTCGGGCATAACTCCAACAGTACTGTTGATGACGCCTAATGTTCGCATTTTGCTACCGCGTACCAATACAAGTCCATAAGAATCTTTGGTGGCCGTAGAGGGGTAAAGTACCGTGATATGATCGGATTGTACTTCTCTGGTTTCCATGTAGATGGGCTGTTCAGTACCTCCTGAAAGGGGAGAAAGAGCCAGTACATCACAGTCGATAAAGCCATTTCCCTGAATGGTAATCTCTGTGCCCAGGGATTCTTCCGAAATATCCGGAAGCACTACATTGGTTACTCCTAGGTCTGTGCCTAACTTTTCGTCTTCACATCCCAAAAGGAATACCATTCCAAGCATTAATAAAATGTAGAAATGTGTTTTCATAAATACTATTTGTTTAATGAATAAATAGAGTACATAGTTATTCTTGTTTTAAGACGATCACAGAATGAGCCGGAAGTAAACATAGAATTTTATCGTTCACTTTGAGAGGATGGGCGTCCGGAGCCAACATTTGGTCTGTGGTAGGTAAACCGTCTTTGATATAACGGTAAACCTGATAATTCCCTTTGGTTTGCGTATGTTGGTTGATGAGGCTTATTGCTTTCTCCTGGTCCATTCCATTGGCGAAAACATATACCCATTTGCCATTTGTGTTTCGAACAGCAGTTCCTGCATACCATTCTTCCGGTGTTGCTATCGGATAGATTTCAGCTCCCGGGCGTATGAAACGTGTCAACAGAGAATAGGCATAGTACTGTGGGCGTACCTCGTAATCACTTTTGATATCGTTGTAGTATGGTTCCGAAGCGTATGTTTTCTTTACATACTTCCATAAACCCAGTTGCTGCATTGCTCCGTAGTCTGCATCCTTACCATAGTATTGGTCTATCAGGCTCCAATAGCTAACACCGCTTGCTCCTGCATTGAGTAGATTGATGGCTATGCGTGTCATGAGTACTCCTCGTTCATACAAGTCGATATCTTTTTGCCTGGTGGCACCTACGCATTGATTACCTCCGAATTCACCGATGAAATGGGCTTTTCCAACTGAAGCGGCCAATTGAGAGTTTTGTTTTTCCCAATCCAGAATTGTGGAGTTCGGAGTTTCGTAGCCGAAGATATAGGTGTGGGAGTTGAATACGTCAGCAACGTTCGCCAGTCCTTTCGTGCAGGCTGCCAGATATTTATGCGTTCCTGTACCTCCGTCTGAATTGTCAGAAAGACTGAAATGTACTTTATTTCGTATTCCATCCTCTTTGAAACGTCTGTCGAGTACTTTACACATTTCAATATAGCCGGCGGTGGGAGCAGCTTTACCTTTGATGATATATGACCAATCTGGTTCGTTGATCGGAGTAATCTCTTTGACGCACGTGTATTTTTTGTTGTTGAGCAGGTGTTGTACAAGTGCGGAAAAGTTCTCGCTCCATTCTTCATAGTTAGTCGGGGCTACTACCCAGTTACCATAATTCCCTTCGGCCAGGAAATGTCCCGGAGGGGCTCCCCAAAGTACAAGGGTGACTTCCATTTTCTGTTCTTGTGCCATATCCAATACTTTGTAGAGTGATTGCATTTCTACAGAGTTGAAAGTGAAATTATACCAGTCGATTTTGGATGCATCCGGATTGTCATTCTTTGGCTCATACCATTGTGGCATCACCATCACCCGTAAGCTTTGCAGTCCCATTTCTTTGACACGTTTCACAACGATGCGATCCCAGTCTTCAGCTTTAGCTCCATCATTGCGGGTCACATTTTGTGAGAGAAAGTGGGGATCTAGTTCTGCACCTATAGCACGGAGCTTTACACCGGTTTTCTTTCCTACAGAAAGTTTCTGTATGGCAGTTGTTGAACTTTGGTATTTGATTATCAGACTACTTTGCGGGTTATCCAGTGTCAGCGTGAAGCCGTTAGCCAGTTCTTTACCGGTTTTCTTTATAGCTTCTCCTGTATCTTTATTGGTGAGTATATAAGTGTGGTCAGGGTGTAGCCCTGATAAATTGACAGTATAGCTCTTGTCCGGATTGTCTTTGCGGCGGAAAGCTACGATGTATCCGCTGTCATCCGACGGACGATAAAGTTGGTATGCTAGCCAGATATTTTCCGAAGTAATGTTGTTTATTCCACTCAACGGATAGTAATCTTCATAGAAATAGGGGCGGAGTTCTTTGAACTCTGCCTGGCGGTCGCGCATATCATAGATGGATTGTCCAGCTTCGGTTATTTTCCAGTTGTAGATAATAGAGGTTCCGAGGCTGGAACGGAAAGTGAATTTATCGGCACTCACAGTTCCTGTACCATGCAGGGGAAGGTATAAGTTCAATCCGTAAGTATGGCATTGATAGCCGATTGGTTCTCCATAACTGTAATCTGTTCTCCACATCGGTGCACTGCGTGAGATACTTTCGAGGTCAATACGGCGTCCGCCACTGGCACAATTATCAACCAGCAAGCCCGGAAAGCGGTTCAGCAGATATTCCCAGAAAGAATAAAGTCCTTCAATGTATCGGATTTCGCAGATACCTTGTCTGCCAGGTTCATCATTGGCAGCCCAGAAACCTTCCGGCTCTATATTGAAATCCTGGCGGTAGTAGTCTATGCCATTTTCTTCGAGGAAGTCTCCGATATATTTACTCATCCATCGACATGCCTCCGGATTTCCGAGATTGAATAGATAAGAGTCGTGCTCACCATCTTTTGTCCAGTCTTCCTGTTTGGCTTTTCCTCTGGCATCCAACATCCATTGAGGGTGTTGCAGTGCCCAAGCTGAGCCTTTCATAACACGCTCCGGTTCAAACCATACCATGAACTTGGAACCAACTCTATGCACTTCGTCGGCGATGGGGCGTAATCCTTCGGGGAAACGAATAGAGTCGACGGTCCAGTTTCCTACGGTGTTCGCCCAATTCTTATGATTGGCTACATCTGCAGAGTGATTGTACCATCCGGCATCCAGCCAGAATACTTCGGGTACTAATTTGAATTGTTCATACCGTTTCACCATAGCAATGGCATAATCTGTAGTCAGGCAGGTATATTCATTACAGGGAGTAGGATCACCGTAGTTGAAACTGGTCGATATTGGATATACGGTCGGTTTACCACCTACTTTCCAAGTGTGGTGGGCTTGCACGAAACGGCGGAACTGGTTGTGTCCTTTCATCCGGTCGGAACCGTTCCAGAATGACAGGCATACACTGGAAGTGCGGATGCTCTCTTCCGGATACAGATAGGTTTTCAAACGTTCAATTCCGGAGGTAAGCGCTACGCTTTGCTGGTCTGCACAGCGTACATCGGCAAACCAGGTTCCTGTCCATCCGATGGCTACGATAACTCCTTGATTAGCCGGAGATTCAATATTGAAGAATGGCATACGCATTTGTGAAGAGCGTCCACCTTCCGGTCTCATATAAAGATTATCACCCGGAGACAAGATTGTAAGTTGCTGGCTGAAATCTGATTTGGATGCATGGCTGCCTTCGGAATGATGAAGGTTGAATGCTCCCGGATGCTGGTAGCGGAATGTGATATCAGACACTTTTACGTTGGCAATCTCCGGCGTATTTTTCTTTCCCTGGTTGGTGAAACGGAGTACCCATTCCACCGTATTGAAGTCGGTAAAGCCTTTCACTTCACATTCTACTTTTAATCCTCCGGATGGTTCACGATAAGTATAAAGGCATTTCAGAACCTTGGGATCGTCACTTTTCTGACGCGTAGCCGTATAAGACCAGCTTTTGATAAATTCCTGTGAAGGTTTACCTCCATATTCGAAAGAGAAAGGAGGGACCACACCGCGGGCAAAGTGGGTGGTTATCCATTGGCTGGTGTTTACCGGGCGGTCGCTCATGCGGGCTACCGTCTGTCCTGTTCCATTATGAGGGAACAGAAGCAGAATGAATAGATAATATAGTATTCTTTTTTTCATTCTTTATTCGGTTTTTCGTTGGTAACTTTATATTTTAGTAATAAGGAACTATGTGGCTTTTCGAGGATCAGTGGCAACTGACTGGTCAGTTCTTTTCCCTGATAGATTTTGCTCTGTCGGCTATCCATGTCTGTCACTGTATAGTATTTTTCCGGATCCACTCCTGAAAGTCTGACGGTGATTTTTTTGTCTTTGGAGGCGGTTCTGCGGAAAGCAACGATAATACCACTGTCGTCCGACGGACGATGCATTTGATAGGCTAGCCAGATATTATCCCGCGTCATGTCTTCTGTACCCGTCAGTGGGTAATAATCTTCGTAATAGTAAGGTCTGATTTCGTGGAATTCTTTCAGACAACGTTGCATTTCGTAAACGGAGGCATTTTTATCGGTTATTTTCCAGTTATAAATCAAAGCTGTGCTGACGCTTGAGCGGAAAGAATACGGATCGGTCTGTAAACTACCTGTTCCATGTAAAGGTAGGAAGAAATTCAGGCCATACGTGTGACATTGGTAGCCGTCCGGATCGTCGTAATGATAATAATCACTCCTCCATAGTGGTGCGCTTCGGCCGATTGTTTCCCAGTCAATACGTCGTCCCCCACTGGCACAGTTGTCTATGAGCAGGTTCGGGAATCGGCTCAGCAGATAATCCCAGAAGTAGTATAGTCCTTCGATGTGTCGTATCTCTTTCATTCCTGTACGTCCGGGCTCATCGTTGGCTGCCCAGTAGATATCCGGCTGCATATTGAAATCCTGACGGTAATAGTCTATGCCGTTTTCTTCGAGCATATCGCCTATATATTTACTCATCCAGTGGCAGGCTTCCGGATTTCCCAGATCGAACAGTAGGTAGGTGTCATTGTTGTGTTCGGGAATGTCGAGCATCCAGTCGGGGTGTTCTACTGCCCATTGGGTACCACGGATGACACGCTCGGGTTCGAACCAGACCATGAATTTA
The DNA here is from genome assembly GCF_015667765.1 of Bacteroides sp. 1001302B_160321_D4. Taxonomy (NCBI): domain Bacteria; kingdom Pseudomonadati; phylum Bacteroidota; class Bacteroidia; order Bacteroidales; family Bacteroidaceae; genus Bacteroides; species Bacteroides sp. 1001302B_160321_D4. The sequence continues at coordinate 202,981 of NZ_JADPLO010000001.1, forward strand.
GCTCCTACTTTGTGTATTTCGTCGGCTACAGGACGAAGTCCTTTGGGGAAGCGCAATGTATCTACAGTCCAGTTACCGGCTGTGTTGGCCCAGGTCTTGCCATGTTCGAAGTCTGCAGCATCGGTGTTCCATCCGGCATCCAGCCAGAATACTTCGGGTTTCAATCCGAACTGTATGTAACGTTTCACCATGGCAATGGCATAATCGGCTGTCAGGCATGAGTATTCCGTACAAGGTGCGGGGTCCCGATAGTTGAATCCGCTGGAAAGAGGATATTCGGCAAATTTTCCGTTGATTTTCCGTGACTTGTGTGCCAGGACAAAACGGCGGAATTTATTGTGTCCTGCCATCCGGTCGATATTTTCCCAAAACATCAGACTGATACTTGGGGTACGAATTGTTTCCTGTGGACGTAAGTATAATTTCATGGTTTTCATTCCCGAAGCCATGGATATTGTACGATTATCTTGTGCGCATACATCTGCATACCAGGTGCCCGACCAGCCTACTCCTAATATGACTCCCTGTCCGGCAGGTGATTCAATGTTGAAGAAAGGAAGATAGTCCCCTTCTGAAGAGCGTCCTCCTTGTGGAGACATCTGTTTGGTTTCACCCGTTGCCAGAGTAACCGAACGTGGATGGAAATCATATTTGGAGATATGGTTTCCGTCTGCATAGTGTAACTTGAATTCTCCTTTAGAAGCGTATTGCATGGCAAGGTCCACTACTTTCACTTGTTCCAGAGTGGGAGAGTTGCTCGTACCTTTGTTGGTGAAGTTCAATACCCATTCGGCAGCCTGATAACTGGGATAGCCTTTTACGGTACATTCTACTTTCAGTCCGTTGGTAGGATTGTAGTAGGTAAAGAGATACTTTATCACATCCGCTTCTTCGGATTCTATCTTTTGCTGGGAATAGTCCCATTGGCGGATAAATTCTGCGGAAGGTTTCCCGTCACATATAAACGAGAACGGAGGTGTTTTTCCTTTAGCGAATTGTTTCTGAATCCATTTTTCGATTTCAGGAATGTGTTTGGAGATTTTAGCCGTCGTCTGACCCACGGCTATGATGCTCCACACACTCATAATCAGTAATGAGAACAGGAATTTCGATTCGATTTTCTTGAAATGTTTCATTAGAATATAGGTTTATGTGGTTTTTATTTTTCTCATTATTCCGATCAGATAGCACCATACAATGGCAAGTACTATGATTGCAGATAACTGACTGTGGAATGAATCAGTAATTACTCCTAAAATAGGCGGGAGGACGGCACCGCCAGATACACCGACGATAAGAAGTGCAGATACTTCGTTCGCTTTCTCGGGAACACGTTTCAAAGACAGAGAGAAGATGATGGAAAACAGATTGGCATATCCTATCCCGAAAACTGCTACACATCCGAGGATAAACCAGAGATTAGTGCTAATGGTCATCAGTATCAATCCTGCGAGAGCTATCCAGACGCTATAAATATAGAATTTACTTTCTGAATATTTCATCAGTAGGATACCACCCAAAAAGGCTCCTACAGTGCGGGCGAAGAAATACACACTATTTCCCATTCCTGCATCTGTCAGTGGTAGATCACAACGTTCCATCAGGAATTTAGGGAAAGTCATATTGATACCTACGTCTACACCTACCAGCACGAGAATACCGATAAAGAAAGCAAGAATGTATTTGTCTTTGAATAATTCAAGAGTGACTTTGAAAGAAATGTTCTTCCGTTCCTGTTGTTTTTCTTGTATAGGGGTAAGCCATAGCCATATCAAAGCGAGCAGTGACAGTCCGGCATAAACGGGGAATATCATTTTCCATCCGAAAAAACTACCAGTCACCCAAGCTGCCAGGATAGGACCCAGGAATGAACTGACTGCTTTGACAAATTGTCCTAGGGTTAATGTACCTGTCAACTTATCGTTTGCAACGACATCCGTTACTAATGGGTTGAGTGAAACTTGCAATAGAGTGTTACCGATACCTATCAAGGCAAATGCGATTAATATGGCGGTAAAGTCATATGCAACGAGTGGAAGGCACATAGCTAATACATGGAATGCGAAGCTAAGTAATACGGTTTTCTTGCGTCCGATGCGATTCATTAACATTCCGGTGGGAATAGAAAGCACCAGGAACCACAAGAAACAGGATAGAGAGATGAGATTAACCATCGTATCGGTGAGATGGCTGAAATCATTCTTCACATAGCTCGTGGTTATTCCGACAATGTCAACAAATCCCATAACGAAGAATCCGAACATGACGGAGAGCATTTTTACTATGGATATTTCTTTTTTCATTCGTGTACTTTTGATGATAAATTACTTGGTTGGTGGGCATATATATCCAGCACGGTGGATATATATGGCTAACATGGTGAATATATATGCCCAATACGGTGTATATATATATCCCCACTAAATGGGGTGTATATACTTCTATTTTTGTACTAATACCCTGATTGATGAACGAGATAATTTAAGTTTTAGGTTATTCTCTTGCGTGTTGACCGTTTCTGTTGATTCTATAAGATTATCACCTTCCGGTAGGCGTCCTTCCATATATTTGTAGACATTGTATTCTCCATTGGCACCTTCTTTATCATTTTCCAACTGTATCATCTTGTCTTTGTCTGTAGCGTTGGAAAGTACATACGTCCATTTTCCCTCTGTGTTGAGAAAAGCACTTCCGGCTATCAACTCGTCGCCGAGATCCAATGGATATACTTCGTCGCCCTGGCGGACAAAACGTGTCAACAGACTATATGCATAGTATTGAGGACGTACCTCGTAGTCTTCCTTGATTTTGGAATATACATCTGGGTCTTCGGTATAAGCGGATTTTAGATATTTCCATAAACCGAGTTGCTGCATTTCCGAATAGGAGGCATTGCGGTTATAATATTGATCGATCAGACTCCAGTAACTTACTCCGCAAGCACCGGCATTCAGATAGTTCAGAGCAACGCGGATTAGCTGTACCCCTCGCGTATATGTGTCTATACCATATTGACGGGCACTTCCGTATCCAGGAAAACCGAATTCTCCAACAAAATGTCTTTTACCTCCTGCAGAAGCTATATTCTGACGTTCCCAATTTACGAGAGTCGAATTAGGGGTGTTGTAGTCAAACTTGTATACATGAGAGTTATACAGGTCGGCTTCATCGTTTGTGAAAGCGGAAACACAGGCAGCGATATATCCGGGTGTACCGTCTGTATTGTCAGAAAGGTTGAAGTGTACCTTACTGCGTATTCCATCTGCTTTAAACTTGGCATCCAGTGCTTTCACCATGGGGGCGTAGGTGTCCTGCCAACCCATGGTTTCAAAATCACCTTGCCACATGATGCGGCCATAACCTGCTATATGACTGTCAGGTTCATTGAATGGAGTAATTTGATTGATACAGGTATAATGCTTTTCTTCAATCAGGTATTTCACCATTGTGGAGAAGTTTTCTGCAAATTCTTCATAGTTATCTATACCGGCAATCCAACCCGGATTAACGTTATAACTTCGTGCATCACATAAGAAATGCTTTTGACCATTGTTAATGCCTGATAGTAAGTCGATATTGGTAATGGCTCCCCATACGACTAATGTCACTCCGATATTATTCTCCTGGGCCATATCCAATACTTTGTATACAGATTGCATTTCTTCCGAATCAAAAGTGAATTTGCTCATATCCGCGACATTAGGATCGTTGTTGTCATTGGAGGGTTCCCACCATTGTGGCTGCATCATGATTCGGAATTGTTGTACTTTCATTTTCTTTACCCGTTGTACAACTATATTTTCCCAATCTTCAGCCTTTGAACCATCATTGCGGGTGATGTTTTGTGAGAAGAAGTGTGGATCCATCTCGACACCGATAGCATGAACCGGAGTTCCTGTTGAATTCCCTACTGCAACAGGATAATAGTTGCAAGCCGGGCAATCGTCATATTTGTTATAATCATCCGAGCAGGCGGACATTCCCCAGAGTGTGCAAACAATACTTAATAGAGTTTTACTGATATGTGTCATTTTCATTGCCATATTGATTAAATTTAGTAGGTTATTATTCAAAGCCTAATTCTGCCTCAATTGCCTGAATCAGAATGTGGATAACTTTGATATGAATTTCTTGTATTCTGTCGGAATGTGCTGCTCGTGGGGCGCAGACTGCAATGTCTGCCAGTCGTGACAGTTCATTCTTTCCTTTTGAAGTCAGCGCTATCACTTTCATTCCATTGTTGTGTGCTTGTACGGCAGCTTTCAGTATGTTCTCGGAATGTCCGCTTGTGCTGATGGCCAATAATACATCTCCCTTACATCCCATAGCTTCTACATAGCGGGAGAAGATCTCGTTGAACGAAAAATCATTTCCCACACAGGTCATGTAAGCCGGGTCATTGATTGCAATTGCCGGTAGTGGGATGCGGTTGTTGCGGTAACGTCCGGTTAGTTCTTCTGCAAAGTGGGTGGCGTCACATAAAGAACCTCCATTACCACAGCTGATAATCTTATTTCCGGCTTTTAATGCTTCGGCGCAGGTAGAGGCTGCCTGTGAAATAACCTCAACTGTTGTTGTTTCCTCAAGAAAGCTCTCCAACGTTTGCCGAGCCTCTTCCAGTGTTGTTTCAATAAGCTCTTTCATAATAGTTAATCGGTTAAGTTAGCGGCTACAGAAAGAGCTGCATAATCTCCTATCTGCTCTCCCAAGGCGGCTGGTTTCACTTTACATACTCTGTTTGCACAGGATAATGCTTCCTGATCGATTATCTTTTGCATGATGGGTTCCATCATATTTTTATTCCGGGTATAGATGCCACCTATCACAATGACTTCCGGATTCAAGATATCGATCACCATGGATAATCCTTTTCCCAGATAAATGGCAGACGTCTCATATATGCTTTGGGCTAATTTATCACCTTTGGCAGCTTCTTCAGCCACTTTTCGGGCAGTAAGCTGATCTAGTTCCTGTAAGGTACACCATTCAACTTTCTGTCCGGTCTGCAATTTCTCCATCACATACATTTTGGAGAGTTGAGCAATACCTCCACCGCTGGCAAATCCCTCAAAAGAGCCCTTTTTACCGTAACCTATCGGACCGAAATCCGACAGGCGGATATGTCCCAGTTCTCCGGCATTGTCATTGGTGCCCGTATACAGTTTGCCATTTAATATTAATCCTGCTCCCAGTCCCGTACCGAATGTGAGAAAGACCATATTCTTAGTTCCTTTTCCTGCTCCGAACTTCCATTCGGCTAAAGCACAGGCATTGGCATCATTGTGTAGACTGGTTTTAATGCCCGTCTTTTTTTCCACCATTGCCACAATGGGGATGTTGTCCCATCCCGGTAGGTTAGGGGGAGACATCACGATGCCTGTTTCACTGTTGAGAGGACCTCCGCAACAGATTCCAATCGCTTTTGTGTTAGTAGGGGTTAGCTGGTGGAGGTTCATCATCTTTTCGGTTTCACAGAGAATTCTGTCTATTGTTTCGTCGACTGTGGTCGTATCAAATTTCTTTTTGTCGATGATATGTAGCTCGTCGTTTTCTTTGATACCGTAGATGATGGCGCATTTGGTGCCTCCTACGTCAATTCCTAACAAGTTCTCTTTCATAACTATTATTTTTTAGCGTATAATCCGGTTTTTTGTAACAGCCGCTTGTATTCTTTCAAGTTGAAAGGTGCCTTGCCGTATAGGTAATGATTCATGAATTTCTGATTACCGATCTGGTATTGGATCAGATAGATTCCTTGACCGCTTTCTTCCGGTAGTGAGGCTATTCTGACCTTTTGATTGGCTGGAATACGGAAAGTGCTCTCATAGATTTTACGTCCCGAGGATGCATCTGTTACCGTTACATTACCACTTTGTACGTTGCGTGTGTCATTCGTTCCTATCAGTGGGTAATTTCCGCCTTCTGCATCATTGATTAGTACACAAACATCCTGTTGAACATTCTTGATGAAATAATATGCCATCTTCTTTGAATTGTAGTAGTCAACAATCGCATCAGAGATCACTGGCCATCCATCCCGCAGGTTCCACCAGACAATACCAGTCTTGTCGTCAAACTTCTTTCCACGCCACATTTCTATGAAATATTTCATAGCTTCTGCCTGTACGGATTGAGAAGCGAATATAAAATCATCCAGTTTGGAGGGAACTTCACCAAAAAGTAAACGTACCTGATTAATCATAAGATTATTGCGATCGAATGTCTTTCCCCATTCTGGGAATCTACGAACAGATTTGGTAACCCATTCATCATTCCATTCATGATTTTTTGTCCAGGGATATACGGCATCTTTTGTCATCATTTTCTGGAGACTTTCTAAATTAGGGCAGCCGTGATAGCCGATTTCACTGACAAAGCAGCAGGTAGCATCCGTATAGAATTTGTCTTTGTAATATCCTCTGGGACCCCATAAATGGTTTTCTGGTAAATATTGGTCAGCACTTCCTCTTTCATATACCGCTTGGCTGTAGTAAGGAGAGCTGGGAAGATAAGGGCGAGTAGGGTCAAACTCATAAATAACTGCCGGGAGGACCTTGCGGCTAACTACATCCTGATTTGGATTAATATTAAATGGTTGCAAAGACCAGCGCAGTGCACAATCGTCTTCATTATTTCCTGACCATAAAACGAGTGATGGATGATTGCGTAACTTGCATACAACGGAAATGGCCTCTTCTTCCAATGCTTGTGTAAATGAGCTGCGTTGAGGATAGAAAGTCCATCCCATCGTAAAATCCTGCCATACCATAATGCCGTTTTCATCGCATAAATTAAAGAAATGATGATCTTCATACACGTTGCCACCCCAACAACGTATCATATTGCAGTTTAATTCTACAGCCATGCGGATAGATTCGTCTACGAAAGAATGATCCCGGCTATGGAGTGCATCCATGGGTACCCAATTGGTTCCGTGAATAAAAATAGGTTCTCCATTGACTATGAAACAGAATTTACCCGGATGATCCGGTGGGAGGTTGATGTCTGTAATGTCTAGTTGAATCGTGCGGAGGCCTACCCGTTTATTATCTGTTGATAAAATAGTGCCGTCAGAATCTACTAACTCTACTTTTGCATCATATAAAGCCGGTTCTCCATATCCTCTTGGCCACCATAAATCAGCATTCTTGATTTCCATTATATATCGGAATGCTGGGGAAACGACAACAGAGCTTCCTTTATATATTTCTTTCCCATGGCGACTTAATGTATATACGGCTTTCACTTTGTCGAACTTTTCGAAAGGTAGTTTTACTTGTACATCAGTATACAAACGTACATTTCTGGTAGCAGTGTCTACATTGGCGACCATATAGTGAACATCTGTGAGACGTGCCGGATTCAATACGCGTAATTCTACATCTCTCCACAAACCTGCACTGACTAATCGTGGCAGAATGTCCCATCCATAGGTGTGCGGAGCTTTTCTGATGAATACGGATTCTTCAGACGGGAAGTTTCCAATACTGAATGTCCCTAACAGATGTTTTTGTCCTTCAATAACAGATGAACGGAGTATCACTTGGAGTTGATTGCTTTCTCCTGCTTTTATTTCTTTAGTTACATCAAAAGCATGTTCAATCATCATATTTTCTGCTTTGCCAATGTGCTTTCCATTCAGCCATATATCGGCCAGACAGTCTATTCCGGCAAAGAAGAGTTGATATTGTTGTCCTGGTTTTAGTTGTGGCGCTACGAATGATTTGGAATAACACCATTGATAGCCTTCCCATTTGCGTAATTCATTTACATTACTGCCAATCATCGGATCTTTAATTAAGTTGGCAGCCATTAGGTCTAGTTCTACATTACCGGGGACTTGGGCTGATAGATGTTTCACTTCAGCTAGTTGCATGTCCTTGGGCGAAGTTATAGGTTCTTCAGGTTGCATCCAATAAGAGAGTTCCCATGTTCCATTTAAGGAGATGGAACTACCGGAATCGGCAAAAACACCACTTGTACAAGTGAGAAATATCAAAAATAGCAGTGTACTGATTTTATTCATTGTTAATAGATTTGATTGATGGTGTGACAAAGTAACTAGTGTTATATTTTTATAGTATTACATAACGGTCTCATTTTTTGCTTCTTTATATACCTCTATTAAACCTCCTTTCTTTTGTTTCAATTAAAATGTGAGTTGATGTTTTCCTGACCTTAAATCTATCTTTTTACCATTATATTCTACTGTTGCATTCGTATTGACTGGGATCGTGACTTTGAGAATCACTTGTTCTCCTTTACGTTCCCATTCAGAACGAATGATTCCGTTTACAGATTTATATTCTGCTTTTACCCAGTCAAGACCTTTTACGAAATGAGGTTGGATAAGAATATGTTTGAATCCGGGTTTCTGTTCATCATAATTAATGCCTGCCAATATATTGTACATCCATGCATTAATGTCTCCAAGAAACATGTGATTTACGGAGGCATCTCTAAATTCAGGTGAAAGTATCCATGTTTCTGCTAGTGTAGTGAAACCTTGTTTTATCCAATTGCCCCAAGATGGAGCTTCTTCTTGTGCGGCCATCTGATATGCCAAGTCAGCATATCCATATTTGGAAAGCATCCGCAGGACTGTTTTACTGCCTAAAACTCCAAAATCGAGCAGGTTTTTATTGGCTTTTATCATCGTAGAAAGATTATCTGCAACCTGCTGTTCGTATTCTTTAGGAACGATTCCAAGGTATAAGGCAACTCCTTGTGCTGCTTGCGAACCATTGGCATAAATAGCTTTGGATGTGTCGAAGTATTTGTGATTGATAAGTAATTTCAATTCTTCTGCTTTCTTAGCATAACTACTACCGTCTTTTCCTATGAGTTCTGCAAATTTAGCCATATACAGATTGTCTAAATAGTAATAGCAGGTAGTGGTGAATTCTGTAGGGGTTTGTGTTTTATGGAATACCCAGTCACCAATTCCGTAAGTTACGGTTCCTTCCGCGTCCTCGCGTCCTGCGAGGTAGGCAAGGTATTTAGTACATACAGGCCATAGTTTTTCGATGCTTCTTGTATCTCCATAGTAGTGGTAAATTGCCATTGGCACGATAAACATGGCAGCATCCCATACAGGACCTATCCAGTCATCATAGCCCCATCCGGAACTAGGAATGATTCCCGATATACGTCCTTCTTCATTTTGATTATCAATCATATCATCGAGCCATTTTTCATAGAAAGTAATACCATCGAAGTTTAATAATCCTAAATCCATTGTTATGTGTGCATCGGCAGTCCATCCATTTTTCTCTCGTTGGGGACAGTCAGTCGGGATACTCATCAGATTTGATAAATATGATTGATTAGCAGCTTTCCATATTTTATTTAATAGTTCATTTGAACAACTGAATTTACCAACAGGAGGAACAGCCGTATGTATGAATTGAGCGGTTAAGCTCTCTTTAGTAAGTTTTACAGGACGATCTGAACGAACTTCTACATATTGAAATCCATGATATGTAAAATCTGGAGTGAATGTACCTTGTTTTCCGTCCAATATATAAGTGTCTGTTTGAAAAGCGAGGCCAGGTAATGGTTTGTAGTAAATATCTAAGTTGCGCATTTCCAAGCGTCCGTTATCTTTTAGCAATTCGCCGTGTTGCATACTGACTTTAGTGCCTTTCTTGCCATTGATAGAAAGAGTACAGACCCCTGACATATTAACTCCAAAATCGTATACATAGACTGTATCACCAAAAGAACGCATATTGATTGGAGTGATAAATTGTTCCGTTTCAATAGCAGGCATGTTTTGTGATACTAGTAGGGGAGAAGGGGCAGCCACCTGAATTGCATTTGTCCATTTAGAGTCATCAAAACCCGGTTTGTCCCATCCAGCAATTGCAAGACATGCATCATAGGTATCACCACTATAAATATTGTTTTGTATATAAGGACCGATACTCGTTTTCCAAGTAGAATCTGAATGGATGGTTTGCTTTTCTCCATTTTTATATAATATCTCCATTTCGCAGATCATTCTTGGGCGGTTACGCCAGCGGGCTTGCTCATAGCTCCATGTTGCTACAGGGGCCGATTCGTTGTAGAATCCGTTCCCAAGTATTGCAGATAGTACGTTCTCTCCTTTGAGCAGTTGTGAAGTGACGTCGTATGTGTTATACAGATTTCTTTTATTATAATGAGTAAAACCCGGATTGAGATGTGATGATGTTATTGATTTACCATTTAATGTCATTTTATAATATGCAGCGGCACTTACATATAATCTTGCTTGTTGTATATCATCTTGAGCGATAAACGACTTGCGCAACATGGGCGCTGGCGTATAATCTTTATCATGATTATCAGTAATCCATACTCCTGTCCAGTCACTTTGGTTGAGTTGAGCTGTTTCAAAACTGGATATAGGAGAGATAATCTTATGTTCCTTTGTTTTATCCCATGCTATTACTTGCCAGTAATAACGAGTTCTGGATTTCAATTTTTCTGATCCTTGATAGGTCGCATGAGGAGTATCAGAGTAAATAGTGTCAGATTGCCAGCTATTATCGGATGAGTTTCTCAAATCTTGTTCCCGGGTGGCGATATATAGCTGATAGCTGTCTTGAGAAAACTCTGTTGCATCTTCATTATTGGTTGTGTAATTCCAAGTAAAACGCGGTGCTGGTGAATCAATGCCAATTGGAGAAATTTGATATTCACATCGCATATTTTCAATATCAATGTTGTTACTGCTGCATGCCCATACTAGAAGTCCTAATAGAGCCAGCATGTATTTTTCATTTTTAATTTGGAACTTCATAATTCTGTATCTTTATGTTAATAATTAGAGGGCTATTTTCTTTATTGTTACATTTGTTAATTTGATATCATTATTTATTTTCACTAAACCGGTTAAGTGATTGAAGAAAAAATGTAAAATCATGACTAGGGTAATGAACATGGCAGGACAAGTGTTTCTACTTCTCTTTTTTCGGTCGAATTTTCCAAGCGATATTTGATATCGCCAAGTAGAATCCTTACGGCATTCTTACCGATCTCTTCTATTGGCATTCTTGCGATGTTCATATTAGGTGCTAAGACACGGAATGCTGATACTCCATGAATACAAGCCAATTCATATCCTTTATTTATATTGATTCCTTTTTCATAAAAGTAACGGAATGCTTCCAGAGCCAAAATATGGGTTGTGAAGAAGAACCCATCTACATCAGGTACTTTGCTGAATATTTGATCAAGAGTCTTGAAAACATTCTTCTCATAATCAACAAAGGTCACCTCTCCATATAGATCAGGATCAACGGGTAGGTTGGCTTCAATTAAAGCTCTTGCATACCCTTCTCGTCTCATATTCATTGTGCGGAGATGAGGATTCGTGGTAATAATAGCTATTTTAGATGATCCGTTATCGATCATTTTCTTTACTAACTCGTAGCTACTGCCTTCATTGTCAATAATGATGTAGTTTGTCTGCATCTCAGGAAAGTAGCGGTCAAATAAGACTAATGGATAGCCTTCTTTGACTAGATTCTGTATTTCAATTTTAGAAACTTTTGTGGGGGCTACTATAATTCCATCCACCTGTTTCGCTTTGAATAACCGGATCATTCTGTTTTCTCTTTCTATTTCAGATTCAGAGCTACAAATCATTAATGAATAGCCTTGTGTTTCCGCTTCCTTTTCTATAGAACGGGCAACTTTGGAGTAAAAAGAGTCTGTAATATCCGGTATGATTAATCCGATTGTGCCTGATATACCCGTATTTAGGCTTCTGGCTAATAAATTAGGCTGGTAATTCAACTGTTTGGCGCATTGAAAGACTTTTTCTTGTGTAGCAAGACTAATACCTTTTTCATCCCCCTTACCAGAAAGTACCCAAGAGATTGTTGTCTTGGATAATTTTAAGGTTTCTGCTATGTCTTTAAGGGATGTTTTCATAAACAGTATCTATTTAATCGGTTAAGTGATGGCAAATATATGAAAAAATATCTCATTATATAATAGTTGAGTAATATTTAACTAAATATTATTTTTTGATATAATAATTTGCAATTTAAAAATAACATAGAAATAAGGTGTAAACCAAAGAAAGTAACTATATTTGTATCATTCAAACGAAAGATATATGAAAGTAAAGAAAATTAGTGCGGCTAACGTGGAGGCTTGTTCGCTTCCTAAACTATTCGATGAAGAAAAAATAGATTTTCAGTCGATTCAGTGTGTCAATTGGGCTGAATATCCTTACAAACCTAAAGTGAATTTTCGAATTGCTCACACACAGAACTCGATTTTGCTACATTTTAAAGTGAAAGAGGAGAGTGTACGTGCCAAGTATGGAAAAGATAACGGTTCTGTATGGACTGACTCCTGCGTGGAATTCTTTTCCATACCTGCAGGCGACGGGATCTATTATAATATAGAATGCAATTGCATCGGAACTATTCTGGTGGGTGCCGGACCTGTGCGTAACAACCGCGAACATGCACCGAAAGAGGTGACTGCTCTTGTACAACGCTGGTCTAGTCTGGGTAATCAGCCTTTTGCTGAACGCATCGGTGAAACGGACTGGGAAGTGGCCCTTATTATTCCGTATTCTGTGTTCTTTAAGCACCAGATTGATTCGCTCGACGGAAAGGAGATAAAAGCTAATTTCTATAAATGTGGCGATGAATTGCAGACCCCTCATTTCCTTTCATGGAATCCGATACAGATTGAACAGCCGGATTTCCACCGCCCTGATTTCTTCGGAACGTTGGAGTTTGAATAGTGAATTGAATCTTTGAATTTGAATATAAAAAAGAAGGTTGATACTTGAAAAAGTATCAACCTTCTTTATATGGACTCACTTTGTTTATTTCACAATCCCTCTTTCCGAGTTCTTCACGAAATTTACAATATTCTCGATCTCCTCACTCATAGGAACCTGATCGATGATCTTCTGTACAGCATCCTGAACGCTAAAATTACCCTGATAAATCAAACGGTATGCATTAGCGATGTGACGAAGGATTCTTTCCGATGTATTGTGATGTTGAGAAAGAACTACGGCGTTTACACCGTGATATGCTACCGGATTTCCTGACATGATAACGTACGGAGGTACATCTTTAGATATACGGCATCCGCTCTGTATCAGTGTCCAGCTACCTATATGGCAATACTGGTGCAAGGTGACATTTCCACTTAGGATAACGCAATCATCCAACGTACATTCTCCTGCAATAGTGGTGCCGATACCTACCACACAGTTATTGTTGATTTGTACGTCATGGCAAAGATGTACTTTATCCATCAGGTAGTTTCCGTTTCCGATTTTGGTAGCATTGCCGGCAAATGTAGCGCGGCTGATTACTACATTCTCACGAATATCGTTATTATCTCCGATAATCAGGCTGCTTTCTTCTCCAGTATAGTGGAAATCTTGTGGTTCCGCTCCGAGGACAGCATTCTGATGTACCTTGTTTCCTTTTCCCATTTTAGTACCTTGCAGGATACTAGCGTAAGACATGATGACGCAATCATCCCCGATCTCTACATTCTTTTCAATGTAGGCAAAAGGCAGAACGGTTACATTCTTGCCCAGCTTTGCTTCGGGATCTACGTAAGCTAACGGACTAATCATAATAGTATAAGTTTAAAGTTATTCTTCTCTTCCACCACCCAGTGCCTGGTAAAGGCTTACTACAGCCTGCATCCGATCAAAGCAATCAGAAACCTGTGAAATTTGTGCGCTCAAGTAAGCCTGCTGTGCAGACAATACTTCCAGGTAGGTTGAAGTCCCTAAGTTAAACAATTCTTTTGTATCTTCCGAAGCTTTTTTGGCAGATTCTACTTGCATTTGACGAGATTCTACCTTTTCACTCGTCTTTTGGTATAAACTTAGCGCATTGCTGACTTCACTACCGGCATTCAACAAGGCCTGCTGGAAAGATAATTTCGCTTGTTCTTCCTGCGCTTTGGCAGCTTTCAGACGAGCAATGTTTTGTCCCCGGTAGAACAAAGGCTGTGTCAGCGAACCAATGGCAGAAGCCAACAACTTACCCGGATTTATAATCGCACTTCCGGCGCTGTTTGTCCATCCCGCAGAGCCGCTGAGCGTGATTTGCGGATAGAATGAAGCACGTGCCGAATTTGTATTGTAATAACAACTTGCCAATGACATTTCGGCTGCTTTCACGTCCGGGCGGTTGGATAGCAATTGAATAGGTATACCTGCGGAAAGTTCCGTTGGAAGTACTTGTGTTTCCAATACACCATGTTTGATGGCATGAGGAGCTTCTCCGAGGAAAGTGGACAGGGCATTTTCTGTCTCACGGATGCTTTGTTCAATGTCGGGAATAGTGGCAAGTACTTGCGCATAGGCAGCCTTGCTCTGTTCTACGCCTGCCGAATTGATATTGTACATAGCAGAGTTTTTCATTGCTTCCATTGTCTCGGCATTCTTTTTCAGAATTTCAGCCGTGGCTTTGGTTATTTCCAGTTGGCGGTCCAACATCATTAATGTATAATACATATTGGCGATGTTAGAGACAACTTGTGTTTGTACTGCCTGGCGGTAAGCTTTCATTTGCTTCAGTGTAACTTGCGCATTTCGTTTCGAGTTCAGCAACTGACCGAATAAATCGATTTGCCAACTGGCTGTGACAGGTAATGAATAAGTTTTTGTAGCTGCATTCTTGTCAAAGCTGCTGATCGTTCCTTGCGGAGACAATCCTAATGACGGGGCATAAGCCAGGCGTGCCGACATGAGGGATGCTTCTGCTGCTTTCACATTTTGAGCGGCGGACAAGAGGTCCGTATTTTGTTTCAGTCCCGTTTCGATGAGAGACTGGAGTTGCGGGTCGGTGAAGACTTCTCTCCACGGCAGATTACCGAAGTTGGCTGTATCCGAAACCAGTGTATCATTATCCGCTACCGGATCGCGATACAGGCCGGAAGTAGTGATGTCTTCGGGTCTGTCATACGACTTATAGATGTGGCAGCTGCTCAAGAGAGCAGTTGCGCACAACATATATAGAATCTGTTTCTTCATATCGAATTTCATTATTTAGCGTATTGTTCAATCTCTGTTACGGCATCTGTATTGTCGATATCTTCCCATTCCATCGGTTTAACTTTCTCTTGCAGATACTGGAAGATAACAAACAAGACAGGAACGATGAAAATTTGGCAAATCATACCGATTAACATACCACCGATAGAAGCAGTACCTAGTGTACGGTTACCGTGGGCACCTACACCGAAGGCAAACATCAACGGAAGCAAACCGACTACCATAGCCAATGATGTCATCAAAATCGGGCGGAGACGGGCACCGGCACCCAATACAGCTGCCCAAGTGATACTCATACCCATCTTACGACGGTCGAGGGCGAACTCTACAATCAGGATGGCGTTCTTCGCCAACAGACCCATCAACATGATTAACGCGATCTGCATATAGATATTGTTGGACATCGTACCCAGAATCATCTTCAATGCCGAAATATTACCGATAGCACTTACACCGTTCACAAACAGGAAGCTGCCTAACAGACCGAACGGAACGGATAACAATACAGCCAGCGGAAGAATGTAACTTTCGTACTGTGCACTCAACAATAAGTAAACGAATACGAAACAGAGCACAAAAATCAGTCCGGTAGCACTTCCGCTACTTTGAGCCTCTTCACGCGCCATACCTCCTAATTCATACGTATAACCGGTAGGCAGGTTTTCTTGGGCAACCTGGGCGAGGGCAGTCAATGCCTGACCGGATGTATAACCACTTGCCGGAGCTACCATTACTTTCATAGAGGTATAAAGGTTGAAACGGCTGATAATATCCGGACCATATACTTTCTCCACAGAGATGAACTGGGCAATCGGGGCCATCTCACCTGCACTATTACGCACCTTGATATTCTTCAAAGATTCCAAGTTTTTGCGTGACAATGGATCTGATTGAATCATAACACGATACATCTTACCGAAACGGTTGAAGTTGGATGCATACAAACCTCCGTAATATCCTTGCATGGTAGTGAGGATATCGCTCGGGCTGATACCTGCTTTTTTACAAGCTGCTGCATCGATGTCGATCATGTATTGCGGGAAATTCGGGTTGAAGGAAGTTTTTGCCGAATTGATTTCCGGACGTGCTTCCAGTGCTGCCGTATAATCATTAACCACATCGAAGAATTTGTTCAGGTCACCACCGGTCTTATCTTGCATATTTACCTCAATATCCGTAGATGCCGAGTAACCCGGGATCATAGGAGGAGCGAAGAACAATACCTGTGCTTCTTTGATAATCTTTTGTGCACGCATATATAAGGAACCGACTACAACGTCTGAATTCTGTATCATAGAACGTTCGTCCCAGTTTTTCAGTTTGATGATGAAAGAACCGTATGACGGTCCCTGGCCACCGATAAAGCTGAATCCGGAAATCATGGTACGTGACAATACCGCAGGATCGGAAGCAATCAAACTGTCTACACGTGCCAGGATTTTTTCAGAACGGTCTTGGGAGGTACCCGGAGGCAATGTCACTGCTCCCATCAGCGTTCCGGTATCTTCATTAGGCACCATACCTGTCGGAGTGGTGTTCATGAAGAATACAAGTATCGCAATGGAAGCGACAACTAATCCCATAGACAACCATTTCTTCTGGATAAAGAACAGTACTCGTTTCTTATAACGTTTCAGGATTGATTCGTATGTATCGTTGAATCTGTTTTTAAACTTCTTCGTACTCATTCCGATCAGTGCCAGAATACTAAGCACTACGAAAATTGCAGTAACTATCGGATTGATACTGAACAAACCAAAGATCATGCCGAGAATGGCAATAAGCGTGAAAGTAAGTGTAATTCCCGGATGCAACATCTTTCCGATAGCCTCGGTATATCTGTTGATCATGGTTGTATGGGCTGCCGTATAGGCTACTTTCATACGTTCTTTCAATGTGGAGTCTTCCGTAGTTCCATCTTCTTTTTTGTGAGGTTTCAGAAGAACAGCGCACAAAGCCGGACTCAAAGTCAATGCGTTCAATGCGGACAGACCGATAGCGATTGCCATAGTCATACCGAACTGACGATAGAATGTTCCTGCTGTACCTCCCATGAAACTTACCGGAACGAATACGGCCATCATGACCAGCGTAATAGATACGATAGCACCACCCAATTCATTCATAGCATCGATAGAAGCCAGACGCGCAGATGTATAACCTTGGTCAAGCTTGGCATGCACACCCTCGACGACCACAATCGCATCGTCGACCACAATCGCGATAGCAAGCACGAGCGCACATAACGTCAACAAGTTCAAACTGAATCCTACCAGGGACAGGATGAAGAAAGTACCGATCAGAGCTACCGGAATGGCGATAGTCGGAATCAATGTGGAACGTAAATCCTGCAAGAAGATATACACTACGATAAACACCAGGATAAATGCTTCGATCAACGTCTTCAACACTTCATGGATAGAAGCGAAAAGGAAGTCGTTGGCATTCATGGAGATGTTCAGCTTCAATCCGGTAGGCAACGTTTTTGATGCTTCATCCAGCAATGCTTCAATATCACTGATGGTCTGTGTCGCATTGGTTCCTGCCATCTGGTATACGATACAAGTCACAGACTTGTGTCCGTCTACCCGGTTGGTAAAGTTATATCCCAAGCGGTCCAGCTGAATTTCTGCTATATCTTTCAGACGGAGTACTTCACCGTCAGGAAGAGATTTGATAACGATATTTTCAAACTCTTCAGGCTGTTGCAAGCGTCCTTTATAACGGATGGTGTATTGGAAAGTCTGGTTACTGCGTTCACCGAACTGTCCTGGAGCAGCTTCGACATTCTGTTCTGCCAGAGCAGCGGAAACATCACCGGGAACGAGCTTGTATTGTGCCATGACGTCCGGTCGTAACCAGATACGCATAGAATAATCCTGACCCAAAACGTTGGCGTCACCCACACCCGGTACACGTTGTACTTGAGGAATCAAGTTGATCTTAGCATAGTTTTCAATAAACGATTCGCTATATGTATCTGTCTCGTCATAGAGAGAGAATACTACCAGCATGGAAGTCTGGCGTTTTTGAGTGGTTACACCGACTTTAGTTACTTCGGCCGGCAACAGACCTTGTGCCATAGAAACACGGTTTTGTACATTGACGGCGGCCATGTCCGGGTCTGTTCCTTGTTTGAAATATATGGATATCTCACCGGAACCCGTGTTTGACGCAGTTGAGGTCATATACATCATGTTTTCTACACCGTTGATTTGTTCCTCCAACGGAGCAATCACGGAATTCAATACGGTCGATGCACTGGCTCCCGTATAGGTGGCTCTTACCGAAACGGTAGGAGGCGCGATGTCCGGATACTGCGTGATAGGCAGTGTCGCCAATCCGATAGCCCCCAGGATGACTATCAGGATAGAAATAACGGTTGATAGTACCGGACGGTTAATAAATCTATCTAATTTCATAATGATTATCTGATTATTAGTTGAAGGCTGTGGCTAAATTACCGTCGTGTTGGTCTTTCAAATGTTGTTGATAGTTTGCTTCTTTTTGCGCCGGTGTGATAGGCTGAACCTTCTGGCCATCTTTCAGGTTTTGTACTCCTTCGATTACGATTTTATCTCCTGAATTCAAACCGGAAGTAACCAAGTACTCTTTTCCGTTATCCAGATTGAAGATTTTGATTTCTGTATATTTTACCGTGCTGTCCGGTTGCAAAACATAAACGAACTTCTTATCCTGGATTTCTACTGTTGCAGACTGTGGTATAGTGATAACATTCTCCATGGTATAAGGAATCAGAACGTTTGCAGTACCTCCGCTACGCAATACATGTTCCTTATTCGGGAAGATAGCACGGATACTTACCGAACCGGTAGATTGGTCGATAACCCCTGTGATAGCATCTACTTTACCCTCTATATCGTATGTGGAACCATCAATTAATTGCAGTTTGATAGTCGGTATTTTGCTGATTTCTTCTTTGATAGTGCTACCGGACTTGGTCATTGCCAGCAATTCCTTTTCTGTCATTGAGAAGTATACATATACTTCGTCAATCTCGGAAACAGTAGTCATCGGCGTAGCGATAGAAGGGCTTACCAATGCTCCTACACGATAAGGGATATTGTTGATAACGCCATCTGACGGACTTTTAACTTGTGTGAATGACAAGTTCTGTTGAGCAGTGGTCAGTTGCGCTTTTGCTTGTGCCAACTGGGCTTTAGTCTGTGCCAAGGAGTTTTCTGCCATTGCCAGGTCATAGTCACTGATGATTTGCTTTTTGTTCAACTCTTTCTTATTGTC
Source organism: Bacteroides sp. 1001302B_160321_D4 (assembly GCF_015667765.1). NCBI lineage: Bacteria > Pseudomonadati > Bacteroidota > Bacteroidia > Bacteroidales > Bacteroidaceae > Bacteroides > Bacteroides sp. 1001302B_160321_D4. Next base: position 222,281 of record NZ_JADPLO010000001.1, read on the forward strand.
ATACGTCATCTGTTGAGTACTCACTGCTGCTTCTGCTGTAGCTACGGCTGCTTTGGCAGTACGTACAGCTGCTTCGTATTGAGTCGGATCAACAATGAACAACACTTGTCCTTTACGTACAGCTGCTCCTTCGTCTACACAGAGTTTCGTGATGAAGCCCGATACTTGGGGGCGGATTTCTACATCTTGTTTTCCTTTAATTGTAGCCGGATAGGCAGTTGTTAAATTAGCAGTCGTTTTTTGTAACTCTTGTACTGCATATTCAGGAACCTTTCCTGTGTCATTGCCCTTATTGCCACAACTAGACAAGAGGGCTACGCAAAATGCAAATAAAACAATTCTACTTTTCATACTTATAAATATCTGTTTTTTAATTTAATGCGTTTGTTTCCAGTGTGCTGTTCATCTATATAGATAAGGGGGTTAAGGAAGAAAAACCGGAAACTAAATTAGATAATTTAGTTTCCGGTTGCAAAAGTACTTTAAATTCGGTATTCTTGTTCTCTGATACCGTGTTTTTTAACTATGTTTTTTACTTTATTTTATGATATACAGGAGTCATAATAAAACTTAACTCATAATCCTGATAAGGAAGACGATATTTTTCCAGTGGGATAGCTCCCCAACTGTTGACACAGGCAAGTCCGGTTTGTGCCTTGTCGATACAGAAGTTGGTGAAGTCTGCCTTTTCTACTTCCGGTGAGTGACGCTGGTCTTTGCCGTCGCCGTCATCCAATGACTCGATGGTGTAATTCAGGGCAGAAGCGGAGAAAGGAGCACTCGATACGAATTGCAGTCCGTTGCCACTGATGTTCAGAAGTCTCCACCAGCGGATATCCGTTTTTGTTCCGGTTTCCTGCGGGCGGATGTAAGGATAGAATTGTTCTTCCACTGTCTGGCGATATTTTCCTAACATGGCCGCGTGGTTGCGGTCGGCATAGTTTTCTCCCGGACCACGGCCGTAATATTCTATCTCGTTGAAGTTGACCGGCATACGCATTTGCATACCGAAACGGAACATGTCAGAAACTTTCTTGCTCTTGTCTGCCGCCATCTTTTGGGTAACTTTCACTGCTCCCTTGTTGTTAATGGTGTAAGTCAGTGATAATGTTCCGCCAATCGACTTCATGTCATATTCGGCACGAACCACTGCCTGATCGTTTTCAATAGCATGTTTCAGAGAAGTCAGTTTCAGTTCCGGATTCTTCCAGGCAGCATATTTGCGTTGCAGTCCGGCTCCGAAGTCATTGTCGGTCGGTGCACGCCAGAAGTTAGGAGTCAGTGCGCTGCCATCTTCCATCAGTTGCATGCCGTTGACGTCGTAACGGCAGAGGTAACCATTGTGTTTGTTGAAATCCATAGAGAAGTTTTCACCTTTTACAATCAGGAAGTTGCGGTCGTTGTCCAAAATGGTGGGCACGATGACCGGAAGGTTAGAGGCTTGTTGGTTTTCCAGTTTCAGTTCCGGTGCTTTGTAGTCACGGATGCTTAGTTGGTCGTAAGCGATGGTGGTTCCGGCCGGCAGCAGTGTTTCGGCGGCTTTCAGTTTGTAGCTCACGTTGAGTAGCAGTTCTTTGCAAGGACAGATGTTCTTTGTGTCAAATGGAATTTGCACTTTCACAGTTTGTTGGGGCGCTACTTTCAGGTCGGATACGATGCCTGTTTGCACTACTTCTCCGTTTGCCAGTAATTGCCATTCCATGTAATAAGCAGATAAGTCGCGGAAGAAATACTCGTTGAAGATGTTGATTTCGCCTTTGGCAAGATCAGCAGGAGTCGTCCATATATCCTGATAGAAATAAGCTACTTCGTATGCATGCGGATTGGGTACGCGGTCGGGGCTAATCAAACCGTTGTCGTTGAAGTTATTATCCGAAGCGTCGTATTTGTTGAAGTCGCCGCCATAGCCGTAGATGCTTACTCCGTCTTTGTTTTTCCAGTGGCAGGACTGGTCTACGAAGTCCCAGATAAATCCGCCCTGATATTTCGGATATTTACGGATGATGTCCCAGTATTCTTTGAATCCGCCTTCGGAGTTACCCATAGCGTGCGCGTATTCACATTGGATTAACGGCTTTTGGATATTGCCTTCGCTATATTTGATACAAGCGTCGTAGTCATAGTACATCGGGCAGAAAATATCGGTGAATTCGCTGGTTCCTGCTTGTTCGTACTGTACGGCACGTGTCTTGTCTTCATTTTTAATCCAAGTGTAGCATTTCTCAAAGTTTGGTCCCATGCCGGCTTCATTACCCAATGACCAGAAGATGATGGACGGATGGTTGTAACCACGTTGTACGTTGCGTTGGTTGCGTTCCATGTGAGCTTTGGCGTAGATTGGGTTCTTTGCCAGTGTCTGGTCGCCGTAGCCCATTCCGTGAGATTCTACGTTTGCCTCGGCTACTACATACAGACCGTATTGGTCGCACAGGTCATACCAACGGTTGTCGTCCGGGTAATGGCAGGTACGCACGGCGTTGATATTGAGTTCTTTCATCACTTTGATATCCTGCAACATACGTTCGGTAGAAACCACATAACCGCCGTCCGGGTCCATTTCGTGACGGTCGGCTCCTTTGAAGAGTACCGGTTGTCCGTTTACGAGTATCTGTCCGCCTTTCAATTCAATCTTGCGGAAACCTACTTTAACAGGGATTACTTCTACTACGTTGTTGCCGTTTTTCAGTGTAGCGGTCAGCGTGTAGAGATTAGGCGTTTCAGCAGTCCATTTCGCCGGATTGGAGACGGTCAGGGTCGTGTTTAATTTGCCCGAACCTTTCAGGTCGGCAGTCGCTATGCTGTTGCCTTGAGCATCTGTCAAGTCTAAAGCTACTGTGCCGCTTCCTTTCAGGTCAACGGCTATATTCAATGTACCGTCTTTATATTGGCTGTCCAAATCGGGAGTAATGCGAATGTCCTGGATGTATTTCTTGTCGCGTGCGTAAAGATAACAGTCGCGTCCTACGCCGGAGTAGCGGAAGAAGTCCTGATCTTCCAGGTAACTACCGTCGCACCAGCGGAAAACTTGAAAGGCGATGACGTTCTTACCCGGTTTCAGGTAGTTAGTCAGATTGAATTCAGCTTCCAGTTTGCTGTCTTCGCTATATCCTACGTAGCGTCCGTTCACCCAAAGGTACATATTGGACGTTACCGAGCCGAAATGTGCGAAAATTTCTTTGCCTTTCCAGTCGGCAGGAAGGATGATTTCTTTGCGGTAAGAGCCTACGTGGTTGTTTTCTGTCGGCACTAGCGGAGGGTTGTTTTTGAATTGACTTCTCCAGGCATATCCTACGTTGACATAGATAGGGTCACCGTAGCCGTTCAACTCCCAAACGCCGGGAACTTGAAGGTCATCCCAACCTTTGTCGTTGAAATTAGTCTGATAAAAGTCGGTTGGGCGTGCGTCTGCGTGTCTTACCCAGTTGAATTTCCAAAGACCGTTCAAGGTCATGAAATTTGTGGAATTTTCTTTAATGCCGGCTTTAGCTTCATCAGCCGATGCGAAAGCAAAGTAATTAGTGTGCATAGCGGAGCGGTTTACGGAATTCACTTCCGGGTCTTTCCACTCGTTGAAGCTTTGTGCTTGAATTGCTGTCAGTCCCAATGCAGCCAAGCAGCAAGAGAGTAGTTGTTTCTTCATGGGTTTTTTGTATTAGGTTTGAATTTCTGGAGTCAAAGATAGGGAATAATTTGATTAATAAAGGAGAATAATAAGTCTAATAGGTATGTCAATAGTTCAATTTTAATTTATTTATGAACTATTCAATGGAGTCTGGTAATGGTATGTGAAGTTGGCATAGATTTATGATGAAAGAAGAACTTGGTAAATTAACTTTTTGAGTATCACCTCTCGAGTATGGTAAAGTAAAGAAGAAACGATGAATAGGCTGTATTTTTCTAGCGTGACATCCTGATACTATGAGTAATACAGCTAATTTTAATGCTTTTTATTTCTTGTTTTGTACTATTTTGTCCCTTTTTAGTATGATAATTGTATCTTAAAAACTATTACATTCACTTAATTTGCGGCGAGTGTTTTTAACAAACCTATTTCAAATTCTTAAATTTATTATTATGAACAAACTAACGAGACTAAAAAGATGCAAGAGGTGCATTAGTACGTTAATGCTTATGTGTTGTTCGCTCTTGGCATGGGCGCAAAATACAGTAACGGGAACTGTATTGGATGAATCCAACTTAGAGGTGATTGGTGCCAATGTAAAGGAAAAAGGCACGGCTAACGGTGCTATTACTGACATGAATGGTGTTTTCCATTTAAAAGTAAGCAATCTTCAAAAAGCAGTTCTGCAAATTTCGTTCATGGGATATGAACCTCAAGAAGTGCCATTAAATGGACGCAAACAACTGAAAATTATTTTAAAAGAAACGGCCAATGAACTTCAGGAAGTTACAGTTGTGGCCTATGGTACACAAAAGAAAGAAACTCTGACAGGAGCTATTTCTGCTGTAAACAATGAAGCGTTGATACGTTCGCCGAATGCAAGTGTGGCCAATTCGCTGGCGGGCCAGATTACAGGACTTTCATCCGTTCAGACTAGCGGTCAGCCGGGGCAGGAGGACCCTAAGGTATTTATTCGCGGAGTGGGTTCCTTAACAGAAAGTGCTTCCTCTCCTTTGATTTTGGTGGATGGTATAGAACGTTCGTTTTATCAAATGGACCCGAATGAAATAGAGAGCGTGACGGTTCTGAAAGACGCTTCTGCTACTGCCGTGTTCGGTGTGCGTGGTGCAAATGGCGTAATTTTGGTGACTACACGTCGTGGTAAAGAAGGTAAAGCGAAAATCTCAGTGAATTCTTCAGTTGGTATCCAGATGCCTACCCGAATGCTTAAAATGGCAGATAGCTATACGTATGCTACTTTGAGAAATGAGATTATAACAAATGATAAGCCAAATGCTACCGAGAACGATTTGGTGTTTAATAATTATGCAGTTGAACGGTTCAGATTGAATGATGAACCTATTATGTACCCCAGTATCGACTGGAGAAAGTACCTGCTTAATAAAACATCTGTGCAAACGCAGCATAACCTTAATATTTCCGGAGGAACAAAGGATATACGTTACTTCATATCTTTAGGTTTCTTATATCAGAATGGCTTGCTGAAACAGTTTGAAGGAGTGGGGTATGATAATAATTATAAATACAAAAGATATAATTATCGCGCGAATTTAGACTTTAATGTAACTAAGACTACCACGCTGAAGATCGGTATCGGCGGGATTGTAGGTAACCGAAATGAGCCGATGATTAATGATGCGACTAATTCGATTTGGACACTGATTAATCAGACAACTCCGTTCAGTAGTCCGGGTGTGATTGACGGACAACTCATAGTTACCCCTGAAGAACGTTTTGATAATAAAATCAATCTGGGCAATAGTGCTTTGCCTAAGTGTTATGGGACAGGTTACTCAACAGCTATTAATAATACGATGAATCTGGACCTTCTGTTGAATCAGAAGTTAGACTTCATAACCAAAGGGTTGTCGGCGGAAATAAAAGGTGCTTATAATACGAGTTATGGCTTTACCAAAAAACGTAAAGGGCAAGTGGAACAATTTATGCCTTTCTATCAATCTTCTTTGGAAGATCCGTCACTTGGTTATGATTCGCCGGATTTCAACAAGAATATTGTTTATAAGATCAAAGGAGAAAATAAGAACTTGCAATATGAGGAAACTTCTTCGCGGGCACGAGACTGGTATCTGGAAGCAAGCTTGAGATATAACCGTAAGTTTGGTTTTCATAATGTCGGGGGATTGTTCTTGTACAATCAGAGTAAGAAATACTATCCCGCTCAGTGGGTGGGAGTACCGTCTGCTTACATCGGTTTTGTAGGCCGTCTGACGTATGATTACAAATCTCGTTATATGGCAGAAGTTAACTTCGGTTATAATGGTTCTGAGAATTTTGCTCCGGGTAAGAGATTCGGTGCGTTTCCTGCCGGTTCCATCGGTTATATCCTGTCGGAAGAGGCCTTCATGAAAAAACAGAAGGTGGTTGATTATCTGAAATTCCGTGCTTCTGTCGGCTTGGTCGGAAATGACAATCTTGGAAATAACCGCTTCTTGTTCCTGCCGGATTCTTATGATGTGAATCTGAGCGGAGTAGACGGGTGGAATAACAATAAGTATGGATTCAACTTTGGTTATAACAGCAAGGCGTTAATTCTGGGTGCATTGGAGAAGCGTCTGGGCAATCCGAACGTGACTTGGGAAACTGCGCTGAAACAGAACTATGGATTGGACGTTCATTTCTTGAAGAGCCGTCTGAAAATCTCTTTGGACTATTTCCTCGAAGAACGTAAGGATATTCTCATCAATCGTAAGACAGTACCTTTATTAACGGGATTGACTTCATCTATTCTACCTGCTGTAAATATGGGTAAAGTGAAAAACCGTGGATATGAGGTAGAAGTGAGGTGGAATGACAAGATCGGGCAGGTTCAGTATAATGTTCAGGCAAACGTTTCCTATTCAAAGAATAAGATTATTTTCCAAGACGAAGTTGAGCCTAATGAACCTTATATGTGGCGGACAGGAAATCCGGTCGGAACACTCTTCGGGTATGTGGCGGACGGTTTCTATACAGAAGCGGACTTCGGAGAGAACGGCAAACTGGTGGCAGGTCTGCCCGATCCGGGTGTGTCTGTGAAGCCGGGTGATGTGAAATACCGGGATTTGAACGGTGATGAGGAAATTACTTCCGACGACCAGACTATTATTGGAAACCCGACTCGTCCGGCTTATACATTCGGATTGAATTATGGTATCAATTACAAAGGCTTTTTCCTGACGATGAACTGGACTGGTGCTGCACAACGCTCTTTGTTGCTGGACGGAGCTTTCAGAGAACCTTTTGGTAATGGTAAAATCCGTGGTTTGATGCAGTTCCATGCAGATACGCGCTGGACACCGGAAACAGCTAATACAGCTACTACACCGCGGTTTACAGAGACAAATGCAGTCTATAATATGCGTTCCTCCTCTTTGTGGGTGCGAGACGGTTCTTATTTGAAGCTGAAGAATGTGACAATAGGATATAACTTCACAGATAAGAAGATGTTGAAGAAACTGGGTATCCAGCAGTTAGGCATAAAACTGACAGGCTATAATCTGCTGACTTTTGATAAGTTTGACATCATGGACCCTGAATGTAATCCGAATAATGCGGATTCTTACCCTATCATTAAAATATATAATTTAGGTATTAATCTAACCTTTTAATAGTGCTGACAATGAAAAACTATAAAAAATATATAGGTTGTCTTTCTCTCTCTGTATTGACACTGATAGGGTGCGAAGACCTTAAATTTGGAGAGAAATTTCTGGATAAGCCGATAAGTAACGAACAGAATATCGATTCTGTTTTTAACAAAAAGGTATATGCTGAGCAGGCACTGGCGGAAACTTATCATTCCCTGCCGGATTATCTGCCGATGCAAGGACGTCTGGGATATGGCGTTCTGGAAATGCTAACCGATCTGGGTGACTGGACGAAAAAGGGAGCGCCTAAATTCTATACAGGAACAGTGGACGGAACAAATACATATCTGGAACATCTTCCATATCGGTTGGATGTCGCCAATACTACGATAGGAGTAGGGCCGGTTTATGGTATTCGAAGAGCCTACATTTACATTGAGAATGTGGATAGAGTGCCGGATATGACTGCGGATGAGAAAGCGATAGGAAAAGCGGAAGCGCAAGTAATCATTGCCTATCATTATTCTCAAATGCTCCGTTATTATGGTGGTATGCCGTGGATAGACCATGCATATACGGCAGAAGATGCGATGAAATTTCCTCGTATGACAGTAGAAGAAACCGTACAGAAGATTGTTGGATTACTGGATGCAGCGGCCTCTGTACTGCCTTGGCAGGTGAATGCAGATAATGACGGACGAATGACGGCTGCTTCTGCTTTAGCGTTAAAGTCCAGAGTGCTTCAGTTTGTGGCGAGTCCTTTATTTAATGCTGAAAAGCCCTATCTGGAAGGAGATGCTTCGTCTCAGTTCCTTACTTGGTATGGCAACTATTCACCGGACAGGTGGCAGAAGGCGTTGGATGCCGGATTAGAATTTATGCGGGCTAATAAAAAGAACTCAGACGCTTATCAACTGGTGAATACAGGTAATCCCCGCGATGATTTTGCAGCAGGATATTTCAATCGCCATAACGGTGAAGTCTTGATTTCTTCTAGAAGATTCACCACTTATGCTACGGGAAAGACACCGTTCGCCCAGGTACGTTATGGAGTTGCTTCTCCTACACTGACCTATGTCGATATGTTTCAGATGAAAGACGGGACAGAATTCGACTGGAACAATCCTGATCATAAAAAATTCCCCTTCTTTGATAAGGACGGAAATCCGAGAAGAGACATCCGCTTATATGAAACGGTTGCTGTGAATGGAGATAAGTTTAGGGGCGCCCAGAAAGTGCAAATTTACGAAGGAGCCACCCAGGCGCCTTATAAAGACGGACGAATGAGTTACAATGGGGTTGCCATGAGAAAATTCATACGGAACTTCAATGACGAAGTGAATGGTAAATTTTATTCTTGTCCGTTGATCCGTCTTCCGGAGGTTTATTTGAATATGGCCGAAGCGATGAACGAATTGAATAAGGCGGAAGTCCGTGATGAGTTTGGTAATACGGCTTATGATTATCTGAATAAAACCAGACTGCGTGCGGGTATGCCTGCGATTTCGGCAACAGATGTTCCGGCCGGCAAACCGTTGCGTGAAGCAATATTACGCGAAAGAGCCATTGAATTCGGCTATGAAGAAGTACGTTATTTCGATCTGGTACGTTGGAAACGCTCAGATATATTTACCGGACAATTGTCACGTCTGATTATTAAAAAAGCGGCCGGTGAGCCAAGCGGCTTTTCTTATACCGTATCTCATGCAATGGCGGAAACGCGTCAGTATGCAAAACCTGAAAAGTGGAACGACAAGTATTTCCTGTTGCCTCTGCCTATAGATGAGATAAACAAGAAATATGGATTGATTCAGAATCCGGGTTGGTAATAATCAAATCGTTGAACAATAAGAAGAATGATTATGAATAAATCACTTTATATCGTAGCTTTCTCGTTGGCGTTTGCCACTACGGGTATAGCGCAAAATAATGAAGGACAAGATAAGGTAATCGATCTGGGCACACAGACGACCACCGAATTACGGAAGACACAGGCTGTCTCTACCATTTATTCGAATGAATTAGATAAAAATGCCGCCACTAGTCCTTACAATGCCATTTATGGCTTGTTGCCGGGATTGAGTGTGATGCAGAACACTAGTTGGGGCACAGATAAATCTCGTCTCAATGTGCGGGGACGCGGTTCTTTGAATGGAGATACACCTTTATTTGTAGTAGATGGTTTTGCACGCCCTCTCGAATATATCAACCTTTCGGAAATAGAATCAATATCTGTTTTGAAAGACGGTGCTGCTACTGCTCTTTGGGGAGGCAGAGGCGCCAACGGAGTGGTATTGATAACTACCAAACGCGGTATATATAGCCAGAAGGATATAAAAGTAGACTATAAGTTTGGTTTAGGCTTCCCTGTTAATCAGCCGGAATTTGCCGATGCTTATACCTATGCCAAAGCCCGTAATGAAGCATTGAGATATGATGGCTTGCAACCGGACATGGATGAAGCTTCTTTCCTGTCCGGAGGCAATAGCGATCTTTATCCGAATGTGGACTGGCAGAAAGAAGCGTTACGCAATCATACAACCAGTCATCAACTGGACATCACTTTCCGCGGAGGTGGCAAGCGGCTTCGTTATTTCAGTGTCCTCAATTACAAAAACGATATGGGACTGCTGAATAGCAAGTACACTGATTATACAGATCGCTATAACTCCCAGATGAAGAAATACTTCCTCAATCTTCGCATGAATCTGGATGTGGATATTACGGACGCGACAAAATTGAAATTGAGTATGCTCGGTATGCTGCGAGAGACCAAGCGTCCCACCACGTCGGAAGCTACTTTGTTTGAACAGATTTTCAACACCCCGTCCGCCGCATTTCCCGTACAGACACAGAATGGATTCTGGGGCAGTAACAATGTGCTGAAAACAAACCCGATAGCCAATCTGGCGGACGTAGGTTATTATAAACTGAATCAGCGTATGTTGCAGGCGGATTTGCGGTTGGTGCAGGATTTGTCTGTATTGACTCGCGGGTTGAGTGTGGAACTCGCTATTGCTTATGATAATAATGCGACCTATCAGGAAACAGCCAAGAAAAGTTTTATGTACCAGACCATTGAAAAAGGCACAGGCGGAGAACCGATTTACACGAATTACGGAAATCCTAACGATGAACTGGAAATCAGCAACAAAGGATTGGCCAATCAATACATACATGCCAATTTTGAAGCGAAGGTCAATTATCACCGGACATGGGATAAACATGATTTTACGGCCAGTGCTATGTTTCGTCAAGAATCAATGACGTTGACAGGGGCTAATAACAGTCGTTACCGTCAATACATCATCGGAACCGCAGGTTATAATTTTGACAACCGTTATATGGTGGATATCGTAGCCAACTGTTTTGGAAGTAGCGTATTGGGGAAGAACGATAAGTATCGTGCATATCCCGCCATTTCTGCCGCCTGGATACTTTCGAACGAGAATTTCATGAAAGAAATTTCCGCTTTTGACTATCTGAAACTTCGTGCTTCTTACGGACGCTCCGGATATGATATTTATGATTATGACATGGATAAGCAATATTGGGTAGGAAGCGGTGCTTACTATTTTCAGGCCGGAAATACTTCTGCCGGAAGTAGCCTGAAGGAAGGAGTGTTGGCAATGGAACAACTGGATCTGGAAGTTGCGGATAAATATAATATCGGTTTGGATATGAGCCTGTTCAAGGGACTGACTTTTTCTATTGACGGTTTTTATGACAAGCGCACTAATATCCTGATTGACGGAAGTGGGCTGATCTCATCGGCAATCGGGGTTACTATTCCGCAGATGAATGCAGGAAAGGTGGAAACAAAAGGAACGGAACTCTCTGCCATGTGGAAAAAGGAATACAAGGACTTCAACTATTATATCGGAGCCAACTTCTCCTATGCCAAAAGTAAAGTCGTAGAAAATGGTGAGGGATATCAGCCGTATGGCTATTTGTCTAAAAAAGGTTACCCTGTCGGGCAGTGTTTTGGCTGGGAGGCTATCGGTTATTTCAGAGATGAGGCGGACATAAAGAGCAGTCCGGTGCAGAAATTCTCGGAAGTACGTCCAGGTGATGTCAAGTACAGGGATCTGAATAGCGATAACGTGATTGACAACAATGACCAGAAGGCGATAGGATATTCCACTGCCATACCGGAGATTTATTATGGCATTAATTTGGGATTTGAATATAAAGGTTTCGGCGTGGATGCTCTGTTTCAAGGAGTAGCCCATTATAGTGTGATGTTGAACACTGCCAGCGTATACTGGCCGTTGAGAAACAACACGAATATTTCCAACTGGTATCTGAATGACAGAATCCGCTGGACGGAAGAAACGAAAGACATCGCAAATGTCCCCCGTCTGACCACGCTGGATAATGCCAATAACTTCAGAAACAGTACACAGTGGTTGGAAAACGGGAGCTATTTCAAACTTCGTAACCTGAATGTCTACTATAACCTTCCTTCCTCTTGGGCGAAGAAAGTGAAAATGGAGAAGATTCAGGTGTATGCGAGAGCTAACAATCTTTTTTCGCTCGATCATGTGAAGTATATGAACTGTGAAGATCTGAAAATCAATTATCCGGATATGACTTCTGTTTATTTCGGGTTGAATATTAACTTCTAAAATGTGAGATGACCATGAGAAAATATATCCTATTATATACAGGTTTGCTATTATCCGTATCGGGGTGTAGCTTGCTCGAATTGGACGAATCGACAGGCTTGGACAGGGAAGAGGCCTATTCCTACTTTAGCAATGTGAAAGGTTTGGCTACCTACGTTTATAGCCAGTTGCCCGGAGATCTCGGAGTGCTCGACGGGGCTTTGAGGGAGTCTGCAACGGATAATTCTGTTTATGTCTGGAGTGATAATAGTGTTCACGACTTTTATAACAATGCCTGGAGTCCCAACAATGCAGTCGATAATATGTGGTCGAAGTGCTATGGAGCTATCCGTTCCGTCAATTCATTTCTTGAAAACTATTCACAGGAAAAACTGGAGCGTTTCCGCTGGAACGACACGTATGAAGAAGACATTGCCAAAGCTACCATGTATCGTGAAGAATTACGGGTGTTGCGAGCTTTTTATCTGTTCGAACTGGCTAAACGATACGGTGATATTCCACTTTTGACACGTACGTATGCTTTGGATGAAATCAACGGCGTGGAAAAGACTTCTTTCAATGAAGTGATAAAATATATCTGTGACGAATGTAGTGACGCGGCCAAAACTCTGCCTGTCAGTCATCAGGACTTTTGGGCGGAGACGGGACGTGTGACCAAAGGTACAGCGTTGGCATTGAAATCCCGTGCTCTTCTTTATGCGGCGAGTTTGTTGCATAATCCCGCACAGGATGCCGATAAATGGAAAGCGGCTGCCGATGCGGCTTATGCTATCATAAAAGAGAACTGGTACAGTTTGCCGAAGACGAATGTAGATCCTTTGTATGACAAGAATGGTGGAAACGATGTATTGAAATCTCCGCAATTAATTTTTGAACGTAGAAATGGGGAAAGCTTTGATTTTGAAGCTAACAATTTGCCTATCAGTTATGAAAAGGGGAAAACAGGCAACGTGCCCACCCAGAACCTGGTGGATGCCTTCCAGATGACTAATGGAAAAGACTTTGACTGGGAACAGATTACACCGGGGCAGAATCCGTATGAAGGCAGAGACCCAAGATTCTATAAAACGGTGCTTTGCAATGGCGATACATGGATGAACTCGACCATCCAGTCTTATGAAGGAGGAAAAGACGGTGCCGGAACAACCGGAGCGACTACCACAGGTTATTATTTGAAGAAGTATATGAATGAGACTGTTTCTCTAGCTCCTTCCAATGAGAAAAAGAAACCGCACCATTTCATCATATTCCGTTATGCGGAAATTCTCCTGAACTATGCGGAAGCAATGGATGCCTGGAAAGACGCTGATTATACGGATAATGACCATCCGTTGTCTGCACGTGCGGCACTGAATCAGGTGCGTGCTGCTGCTGATATGCCTGCCATTACAACAAGCGGCGACGCGTTTACTGAAAGCGTCCGTCGTGAAAGACGAGTGGAACTTGCGTTCGAAGACCATAGGTTCTGGGATATCCGCCGTTGGAAAATCGGTGATAAAACCAAAGCTATTTATTGCATCAAGATCACTATGGAAAACGGCTTGCCTGTTTATAAGAAAGAATTGCTTGAAACACGTAACTGGGATGATAAGATGTACTTATATCCTATACCACAGACTGAATATTATAAGAATCCTAATTTAGGTCAAAATACAGGCTGGTAACTATGACTAAGCGAACCCTAAAAGTTTTTGTCTAACTTTTAGGGTTCATTTTTATGGGAAGAAGTCCTTTTCTATGTGTGGTCCCTTGTTCCAGTTTTATGCTGCAGGATCCGGGGCCTCACCGCTACCGCCTTCGTCCGGATTTTCCGGTTTATTTCCCCCTCCATTTCCGGAAGAGGTGCCGCCGTTTCCTTCCGTCTTGTAGATACTTACATTATCCAGCATATCCTTAAATTTATATCCCGGAGTAAATACAATTTTCACCCGACGAACGGTATCGGCATCTACATCTTTTTCTTCATTCTGACTTTTACAGTTCATGCCCGGACGGAAACATCCGAAATCGCCTAATTGTACAGACAATCCTTTGTTGAGATTGGTGTTCAATGTATCAATCAGTGCGTCAATCACGTGTTTCACTGCGCCTTCGGGAATCATACCGAACATGGATACTTCCTTGCATAAATCTCTGAAATTTACCGTATTGGTAATTACATTCTGTGCTACATACTTTTCAGTCTTTGTTTTGTCAAAGCCGAAAACTCTTTTCTTGACAACATACTTTAATGCCATAGTCTTTCTTCTTTTAATAGTTAGTTAATCTGTTTTATTGTTGTTTTGTGATCACGATGCAAAGATATGGTTTCCGAAATTCATGACCAAGCTGAAAAAGAATTGTGCGTTAATAAATTAGTTAATAAGTAGAATGCTGCTGTATTGGGGAATTTTATGTAAAAAAAAGATTCGGAAGAAAGGTAGAAAAAGAGGATGCCGATCAAGATATTGGGGTATCAAGTGTGGGGAAGGCATCCTCTTCGAAGATAGAACGAAAGGACTACTTGCACAAGCAATCTTTTTCGCTTTGTTGTCTATCTTCTATATATACTGGTAAGGGTTATGATTCTGAATTATTCCGTATCTTCTTTGGTTCGCAGGCTGACTAACTCTGTCCACTTGCTTATACTTAAGTCGAACCCTCCTTTCTCCAGATGTTGGAGGGCGGTTCTAAAATGTCGTATTACTTTTTCTGTATCATTGGTTGTTTTATACTCAAGCTCTCCAAGTGCATATTCAAGACGTGCCATTTGGATGTAATCTAATAAGGTATAGTTTTCGTCAACGGATAAAGTTGAAAGATAGTTCAACAAGTCGAATGCTTTTTCTCGTTCTTCATCTGATAAGTTGGAGATGGGGCGGCGCGCGATAGGGTGCTGCATTACTAGAATAATGTTTTCTTTCAGGTCATCGTACATATCTTTGTTATGTTTGTCGCATCATTTCCCTGTGGTGCGCGGTTTAAAAAAGAGAGCTCTAAGTTTGCAGTTAATAGATAAGAGGTCGGAAATTTATTTTAAAAAAGTCAAGCGAGACGAATAATTACCTCCGCATCTTATCAGGAAAATATCAGTCTTATTATCTTTGTTGTATTAAGATAAAGACTGATAGGCGGGAAGAGGACACCATAAAAGAGAAAGCACTTGAGGCTAGCCCACGTAACGGCCTCTCTCCGCCAAGCTGCAAAGCTCCGATAGAATATCAAGGTTGCGAGCCTATTTAGAGTTTAGAGTTCAAACAGCTTTTACCAGTCTTAGAAAAGTACAGCAAAAATATGAAAAAATTATTTATTGGAATTGATTTTTCAAAGGAGAAACTTGACGCGACGATAATTCTCGCATGTGGAATGAACGAAATAGGCTCCCGTGAGTATGGGTGTTTCCCAAATAACACTACGGGCTACCGCAAGTTATGTAATTGGGTTAAAACAAACGCTTGGAATACAATTGCTGAGGAATGGCTATTCTGTGGAGAAGACACAGGTTCATGTAGTATAGGACTGAGCAAATGGCTTTACGGAAAAGGCTATGACATATGGATTGAGAACGCTTACGCCATAAAACATAGCAGTGGTATCCAGCGTGTGAAAAACGATAAGGCGGACTCAGCAATCATTGCTGAATACGCATGGAGGCAACAGGACAAGGTTGTACCCTTTGAACCATTGAATGAATCCCTTGCGCAACTAAGGGAGATTTTCCTCTATAGGCATAAGCTAGTTGGGCAAAGAGTGGCAATGGAATTACGAAAAGAGGACAAATCACAATCAAACAAGTCAAAAGCAATATCCTTCATCAACCGCAAGAGCAAACACCTTATTGCGGAGATAAACAAAACAATTGCCGAATGCGATAAGGCCATTGATAGCATAATAGAGGCGGATGAGGAACTGAAAGAAAATTATGCTATTATAACCTCAATAAAAGGCGTAGCCAGGCAAAACGCAACCTGTATGTTGGTCTACACAAACAACTTCAAAAAATTCGGATATGACCCAAGAAAGATTGCATGCTATTATGGAGTTGCCCCCTTTGGTAAACAATCCGGAACGAGTGTAAATACACCTGCTCATACAAGCCATTTCGCCAATAAACTTATTAAATCATTATTAGGACAAGCAGCTCATATAGCCAAAATATATAATCCCGAAATTAGAGATTACTATCAAAGACTGATTAGTAAGGGAAAGAAGCCTCAAGTGGCTTTAAATAATGTCAAGAACAAACTCATAAGAATCATAGTGGCATTAGTCAGGAAGAAAGTACCATATGATCAAAATACATACAAATATTATGAAGAACGAGAAGTTATAGAAAGGAAAAAGAACGAGAAGTTAATTTATTGTTAAACGGAATAAGAGATTAGGATATTAGCATAGAATACGTGGGAAACTACCAACTGTACGCCAACCATAGGCTCGGCAAAGACCCTCCGCGACATAAGTGATAGTCCCACGCCCATTGGGTATATAAACAAATTATATACAGAAGTGTGCGCGAGACCTGACATCACTTATTGCCATTCGCGGTAAATTTTTGCCGAATTTATGGTTGAATGCAATAAATAATCGTTCTCTATAAAAAAATAAAATGTTCCTCTCTACGTATGAAAGGAAACCGCTACAAAAGTAGCAATAAATATTGATAAAGCAAGTAATCTTGTTTTATAATTTCATAGATAGTTCTGATTTACTAAAAGTCAGTATAAATATGATTAATATAAAAAGAACCCTACACTGAATTATTGTTTTTTTGTTCAGTTCAGAATTGGAATTCTAGGTAATTCTGCTAGATGATTTTAACTTAACTTTCTGTTTTCTTTGCATAAACCACCTGTTTGCCTGTTCCATAACGGATTAAGAGTCCACGTTCGATAAAAGCATTCAGTTCTTTCAAAGCACGTTTTTTGTCGTGTCCTGTCAATCGGCTATAGTCGGTGCGGGTCAGGCAGGGATATTTGTTCAGATGCTGGTTGATTATTGTCAAACATTCTTCTTCACTGTGCCCTTTCCCATGGTGACGAGTCATCGATTCTCCACGTTCTAGTCTCATTTGCTGGCCTACTTCTTTCTTAAACTGGCTGCCTACCCGGAAATTGACATTCTTCAGCTCAATAGATTGTGCGTGCACATCTTTTTTCTTCATTACACGAGGTCCCTTTAAAGACACTGAAAAATATCCGATATCTCCCAGTTCCACAATCCATCCGTTGGCAATCAAATCTCTCAACTCGTTTTGGAAAGACTGCATGGCGCCCGCCAGTAAACTGCGGCTTATTCCTGTGAATTTGTGTACACGGTCTAGAAATTCTTCCTGATCAACGGTTCCTTTGAATACTACGCGGGGATGAAGCGGTTGTGCGTCGCCTGTTTGTTGAATGTCAGGCGTGTCGTAAAGGTCATATTGTATACTCATATTCGTTTTTATTTAGTGTAGGCACATTGATAAATCCGTTTGCCTATCCGGATTTACTTCACTTGCTACTTTTATTTCGTTCCACTATAGTTTCTCTTTCGTCCCACTATAGTGCTCCGCAAGGGAAACTATAGTGTTCCAGGGCAGACGCATTATATTTTTTACTATATTCTCGTTTGTAATTTCCTTACTATATTGTTGGTTATTAACATATTATCATTTGCTAATGTCGATTATTTTCCTTATCTTTATAAGATATATTAAAACATAAACTAACATGAAAATTGGCATAATTGACCTTTGTAAACAAATAGAAGATCCTAGGATGAACCGCAAAAAAGTACATAAAATGGAAACTATTATCTATATATCCATTGCTGCTGTAATCTGTGGCGCTCAATCCTGGAATGAGATTGAGGAATTTGGCAATGCGAAAATTGCTTTTTTCAAAAGTCGCATACCTGGTCTGGAGTTCATCCCTAGTCATGATACTTTTAATAGATTCTTCAGTATAATAAAGCCCGAGTATTTTGAGTTGATCTTCCGTAATTGGGTAAAACAAGTCTGTCAGGAGGTGAAAGGCGTTGTTGCTATAGATGGCAAGCTCATGCGTGGTCCAAGCCAATGTGACGGAGAACATACTACGGGAAAAGAAGGATTCAAATTATGGATGGTTTCTGCATGGTCTGCCGCTAATGGAATTTCTTTAGGTCAGGTAAAAGTAGATGATAAAAGCAATGAGATTACAGCTATTCCATTGTTAATTAACTCTTTGGAACTAAGTGGTTGTATTGTTACAATTGACGCGATGGGATGCCAGAAAGATATAACCCAGACCATTATTGAGCATAATGCAAATTATATTATAGCTATAAAGGAGAATAAGAAAAAAAATTATCAACTAGCTAAACAAATCATTGACGATTATCAGGATAGAGATGAAATAACCAATAGAGTCACCAGGCATGTGTCGGAAAACACCGGACATGGAAGGATTGAGACAAGAACATGTACTGTAGTCAGTTATGGATCTATTATGGAGAAAATGTTTAAGAAGAAACTTGTGGGGTTGAAGTCTATTGTAGGGATAAAGTCGGAGAGAACAATAGTAGC